>JANNON010000420.1:0-2845 GCA_031399105.1 Blastocatellia bacterium
AAAACTATAAAAGGTTTTAAATTTCACCGCACTCCAAAGCTCCGCATAACGCAGGGCTCTGCTAATCTCCCGCCAGCAACAAGGTCCCAACACACTGCAGCAACTTCTCCGGCGATACCGGCTTGGGAATGAAGGCATCAACCTGCGCCGGCTCTTCGTTCTCCTCGGAACGCTCGAGCGCACTCAGCAGAACCAGCGGAATCTGTGAAAGTTGGGCACTACTTCGGAAAAAACGACAGAGCTGGTAGCCGTTGAAGTGCGGCATCATCGCGTCAGTGATAACCAAATCAACCGCGCTGTTGAGCGCCACTCTCATTGCTTCCAAACCATCGCCTGCGGACAGCACTCGGTAACCAGCGCGCTCGAGTACGATCTGCAAATAGCGACGAAGCGACCGGTCATCTTCAACCAACAAGACGGAAATCTGTTTTCCGGCGCCGGCCGTGTCCGCAGTGCCTGAGAGAGAATTTGAGAGAATTTCTTCCTGAATCATCATGTGAGATCGATTGAATTTCTGAGGTCGTGAGGAATGCTGTAGAGCGCCCGTGGGAACTACTGGGCAGAATCAGAGTAAGACGGCGCCTATACGCTTGTCAATTATTAAGTCGAATGCAAGATGAAGTCAGTACCGTAACGCGGCAGCGTCGGGTCAACAGCTCAGGATAAATGGGATAACTCGCCCCGCCCTTTGACCCGACGCTACCGCGTTTCGGTACTGACTCATTTTAAAGACTCTCAATCCATAAACACCCTTTGCCACAATTCCAGGTTGAGTAGCTGAAATACCTGCAAACTGAAATCTTCGCGCCCGGACAGATTCAGGTCGATTATTCTTTTGATCTCCTCCGGGCGAAACAAACCCCGTCTGCGCACTGTCTCCGCAGAAAGCAGATCTTCCACTAACGGTCGCAATGGCCCGCGCAACCATGACCGGATCGGCGCGCCAAAGCCAGCCTTCTTGCGCCAGATAACATCGTGAGGAAGGTGCTTTTCCAACGCTCGCTTCAAAATGTACTTCCGCTTAAAACCTCGCAGCTTCAAATTCGGCGGCATGCGCGCGGACATCTCAATCAGCTCGCGATTCAGAAACGGCACTCGCACTTCGAGGTTGGCGGCCATTGAGGTCTTGTCTGTCGTAATCAAATTTAGACACGGCAAAAAAGTTTTGAGATCTACATACAGCAAGCGGTTCAACGGCTCAGCGTTTTTGACGCGCGCGAAGTAACGTTTGTGATCCGCATACGCATCCTGGTCGCGAGTCAACTCGCGCATCTCGCCGGTGTATAGCTGCTGCTTGGCACGATCGGTAAAGTAAGTGCCGTAACCGAGATAACGTTCTTCAAAATCCAGTGCGGCGCTGCGCGCAAACTTCTTTGCGTTACGCAAAGGCGCTGTAAACTTCCCCGGCATTCCTCCTGGTAGCGTATTGGCAATCGTTCTCATCAACGGTCGCCGTAACAACTGCGGCACGGGATCCAGTGCGCCGGCTATCTTCATCGCTAACTGCCTCGGATATCCGGCAAAGACTTCATCGCCTCCCATTCCCGACAGCATCACCGTCAACGTCTCGCGCGCCGCTTTTGAAATCAGATAACTCGGAATGGCCATATCGATAGGAGGCTCGTCCATGTGATAGACGAGTTTCGGAAGCAACGCCGCGATGTCCGGCTGGAGCATGACCTCGTGATAATCCGTGTCCAGTTCCTTGTTCACACGCCGAGCCCATTGCAGATCGTCGGGAATGATGTCGTAACGCAGATCCTCTGCCGCCATCCCGGCGGTGTAAGTTCCGACCCGCCTTCCATTGCTGTGGTGCTTCATCATCGCCACGATGCCGGAAGAATCGATGCCGCCGGAAAGAAACGATCCGAGCGGCACGTCTGAAACCATCTCCATGCTTACTACGCGGTCCAGCGTGGCGAGCACCCGTTCCTGCCACCAGGCTTCGCTTCTCTCGTAGTCAATTTCCTCAAATGAGATATCCCACCATTCGTCAATTGCGATTTGATCCGACTTGAAACTGAGCACGTGTGCTGGTGGCAGAGTTTTGATCCCTTTGAAAAGAGTTTTGGGATCGGGTGCCCAGAGAAAGGTTAGAAATTGATGCATTGATTCCGGATCAAGAGCGCGTTCAACCAGGCCAGAAGCGAGGATGGCCTTCACCTCAGAAGCAAAGATAAAAGCGGGCGGTGCGCCATTCCGCCGCGGAACGATCGCGTAATACAGCGGCTTGATGCCGACGTGATCGCGCGCGATCGTGAGGGTGCGCGTTTGGTTGTCCCAGACGGAAAACGCGAACATTCCGTTGAGACGCGTCAGGCAGTCCTTTCCCCAATGCGCAAACGCTACGAGCAAAACTTCAGCATCAGTTTTAGTCAGGAATGAGTGGCCGGCGGATTTCAGCTCTTCGCGCAACTCGCGATAGTTGTAGATCTCGCCGTTGAAGGTGAGCACAAAACGGCCATCGGAAGAGATAAGCGGCTCATGACCGGCGCTGGAAGTGTCGATGATTGAAAGACGTCGATGTCCAAAGCAAACGCGACGACCGTCATCGTCGATCGGGTCAGATGTCCAGACACCTTCGTCGTCTCGACCGCGATGCTCAATGGTTCTGAGCATTGCGCCGATGTACTTTTCAGGCTCGAGCGAAATTATTCCGGCGATACCACACATTTGCAGAAAGTGCTGAGTAATGAGTGCTGAGTTCTGTGCTGAGTGCTGAGTTCCGAAAGAGGCTTCTAATCTGGCCCGGCGGAGCCTTTGGAGTGCGCTGACTTGTCAGCGCTTTTGTCTCACGCTCAATGAATACTCCACGGTCGCTATTAAGACCGACGATTTAAAGCGC
>JANNON010000439.1:0-1549 GCA_031399105.1 Blastocatellia bacterium
GCTGAAGACCGGTATCACTGCCGACCCGGTTTCGCAGCCACTCCTCGGCGGCATCCGGTGTGAGTTCCCGGCTCATGTGATAGCCCTGCAGGTATTCGATTCCTGCAGCGCTCGCCCGCGTCTCCATGACTTCGCTCTCGATCTGGCAAGCCACGACGGGAATCTGCAGAACCCTGCCGATCTCGTGGACGATGGCGACGAGCGAATCGTTCCGGGTGGTGTCCTTGCTCCACTCGAAATACTTGCCCGAGATTTTCAGTTGGTTGATCTTGACGTCACTCAGCTTGTTCAGCGGTACCAGGCTCTGTCCAAAGTGATCGATATTCACCAGCACGCCCAACCGGGACAGCGCGGCGATTTTCGCTGCGATCCGCCCAAAGTCGGCCTGAAATGCCGTCTCGTCGATGTCGAAACGCAGCCATTCCAGACCCACCTCCAGTTCGCGTGAAAGGGCACTGCAAAGGCTAACCAGATCCAATCCGACGAACTGCCTTGCGGCGAGATTGATACTGACCGGTACCAGCGGCAGCGCCTTGCGCATCCAGAGCTTGCCCTGCTGCAGCACCTGCCGTATTCCCCACTCGGCGAACTGAGGCAGCAGCTGGCATTGTTCCAGCAAGGGCAGAAAGTCCCGTGCTGCCAGGCCACCCTTGAGGGGATGTTGCCAGCGCGCAAACGATTCAAACGAGTGCAGCATTTTCGTGCGTGAGTTCAGGATGGGCTGGTAAACGAGTGACAGGGTGCCATCGTGCATGGCGTCGATGAGGCCTTGCCGCAGCGATTCGCGCTGATCGCTATTCGACAGCATCTCGTTGGTAAACGCCTTGAAGGTATTGCGGCCCGCGTTCTTGGCTTGATACAGCGCCAGATCGGCGTCCGCGAGCAGTTCATCGTGTTCGGTCGCGTGGTGCGGGCACAAGGAGACGCCGATGCTGACGCCAATCTCCACACTACGATCCTGGATCTGGAAGGGGCGATGAATCTCGAGGATTATCCGTTCTGCCGTGCGGCTGGCATCCTCAGCCTGCTGGATGTCACAGGCCACGATGCTGAACTCGTCGCCACCCAGCCGTGCAACCGTGTCGCGTGCGCGCACCAGACCCTTCAGCCGGCCGGCCACCTCGATAAGCAGGGCATCCCCGGCGGCATGGCTCATGGTGTCGTTGACCTGCTTGAACCTGTCCAGGTCCAGCATGAACACCGCGGTGAGCGTGTGGTCCTTGATCGACTGCCGGATTGCCTCTTGCAGCGCTTTCTCGAACATCGCACGGTTTGCCAGACCCGTCAGGGGATCGTGCAACGCCATTTCTTCCAGCTGCTGCTTGTCTGCGAGTTCGATCAAGAGAGCGCGCAGGTTGCCGGCCGCTTCGATCTGCGCCTCTTGCCAGGGTTCTGCGGTGCCCTTGACGGTCTGGGTCCAGGCCTGGAATGAAGCGCGAGGTGTAAGTTGCGCAATTTCCTCTGCGACACCCGCCTGCTCTTGTGGTCTGCCTGCCCAGCGGACCGTTTCGACCTGTTCGGACCGCAGCAGCAACAGATAGTCTTCGCC
>JANNON010000476.1:0-6030 GCA_031399105.1 Blastocatellia bacterium
CTGACTTGGCAGCGCTTTAAGCTCGTTCACTCTCCCACGTTGAGATAAGAAAAGCGCTGCCAAGCCAGCGCACTCCAAAGGCTCCGCTTAATTGAGTATTTCGTCACAGCACCGCGCGATTCACCTCGCAAAACGCCTCCACTTGCGCGACTGCATGCCGATAGCTGATAATGCCATTCGATGATTGTCCCGCACTTAACAAACCCCATCCCTGATCTTTTGAGGAGTAAATAAAGAGTGAAAGCGGAATTGCAGCAGTTAGTCGCTCTACAAATTCTGGATACCAACATAAGAAAACTACAGTCAGAACTAGAAGCGATACCCCAAAGGCGCGCCGAGATCGAAGCGGAATTCGATCAGCGCGCCTTTGAAATTAGGGCGCTTGAGAACCGTCGCGATGAAGCCAGACACTCGCGCGCGCATCTCGAAACTGAAATTTCCGAGCAACGACTCCGAGCCGAACGTGCCGATCGCAATTTGATGTCGTCAAAGAAACAGGACGAATACACGGCTGCGATCCGCGAGGCTGATGCCGCTCGCAAGCAAATTTCGACGCTTGAAACCCAGACGCTCGAACAGATGGAAGCTCTCGAGCAAGCCGAAGCCGCGCTCACAGAACGCTCGGAAGAGATCGCCAGTCTCAACTCGGATCGCGAAATCAGGTTGAAGGAATTTGATGGTGAGACCGCCCAACAAACTGAGCGCCTCGCCGGACAACGTGCTGAGCGCGAACGCCTGGCGGGCAGTTTGCCGAAACCCTTGAGCGCGATCTACAACCGGATCAGTGCGCGCATCCGCGATGGAGTAGCCGTTGCCGAGGCTCGTAACGGCGCCTGCATGGCCTGCTATATGGCCTTGCGTCCGCAAGCCATGGCCCAGGTGCGGCGCGGTGAGGAGATGGTGACTTGCGATAATTGCAATCGCATCCTTTACTACGCACCCGCCGATCCCGCTCCAGCGAGTCCGAACGCCGTACAACCAAAAGTGGCCCACACCTGATATCTGAAGTGGTCCGCGGGGGGAGTAGTTCCAGCGTCCGGATGCGAGTTTGGCTGCGTCGCTTGCCAGCATCAGCTCTCTGCTTTTTGCGGGACATCTCTGTAACACTTGCTTTGTAAGCTTCAGCATTGTTAGCCAGCAGCCCATTTCGGGGCCATCAGAGTTAGCGTGTCCTAAACTGAGAAGCGTGCGATGGCAGCAAAGAACGAAGGGGTTTCAAAAACTTCCGGCGCCAAGATCGCGTCAGTTAAGCGAACAGCAGCCAAGCAAGGCACGGCTGTTTCTCTCGAAGAATTCCTCAACTTGAAGAACCCAAAAGGCGATCTCTTGCTCGATGTAGACGGCGAGCATGTCTCTGTCACGAGCCTGGACCGCATCTATTGGCCGGACGACAAGATCACAAAGTTCGAACTGCTCTGCTACTACATTCAGATTAGAGACCTCATCATTCCTTACCTCGCAGAGCGGCCCGCGATTCTGCAACGCTGGCCCAGAGGCATCAAGGCGCCAATGTTTTTCCAACAGGATCTCGAAAGCGCGCCACGTTTTGTGAAAACAGTCCGTTTAACTAATCAAGTTGGCCGCGAATTAGACTATGCCGTTTACACTTCGACGGCGTCACTGCTTCACTTAGTGAACCTCGGAACCATCGAACAACACCCCTGGCATTCCCCGATCAAGAAACTGAACAAACCGGACTGGATCGCGATCGATCTCGATCCAAAAGAGGCGCCGTGGGAGAACGTCCTTCAAGTTGCCCTCACCGTAAAGCAAGTGTGTGATGAGGTTGGGTTCAAAGCCTTTCCAAAGACTTCGGGTTCATCAGGTATTCACATTTACTTGCCGTTAAAGCCAACTAATGATTACGACGCGGTGGCCGAAGTGGCGCGTTTGCTGGCCGGGGAGATCGCGCACCGAGCTCCCAAGATCGCGACAGTGGAACGCAGTCTGGCCAAGCGCAAGAAAAACCAGGTGTATGTTGATTGGATGCAGAACGCGCGCGGAAAGAGTTTGGCGTCCGCTTACACGGCGCGGGCTAAACCAAAGGCGAGTGTCTCAATGCCATTAACGTGGAAGCAGGTGGAACAAGGTGTGAAAATTGCTGATTTCACCATCAGAAACGTCCCGGCACTGGTTGCGAAGTTAGGCGACGCCTGGGCAGATTTCTTCGCAAACCGGCAGACACTCAAACTGAAATAAGTGGGAAGTGATTTAGCGCGAACATTGGAGTGCTTCCCTGGAAGCACTCCAGCATTGCGATTAGTTGGTCTTGAACTTGATACCCGCCGAGAACCTTATGTTGTCTTCACGCCGGTTGTTGTAGAACACCGGAAGATAATCAACTTGGATAGGACGAATATCGATTAGGTCGCTGGCTCGGATATCCATTCCGGCGCCGAGTCCCATTGCAAATGCGGTATCGCTGTTGTCGGGACACGTGAAGTTGTCGTCGCGAAAATCGGCTGTAGAGCGACTAACTCCAAAAAGTGCGTGGGCAAAGGGAATTACTGGACTCGAGTTTCGAAAGTTGAACCGTGGCCCAAAAAGCATTGTGTAACGAGAAAGCCTGGCTCTGTAGGTCTGTCCACTAAGTGCATCAAGGTAATCGACATTCCCAAAAGTGGCGCTGAAGTTAGCTACCAAACCGACATTCTTGTGGACGTTGGCGACGGCTTCTCCAGTAAAGCCGTTCAAAGGAACCCGCTCGGAGACGAAATCAACTCGTCGGGTCGCTCCACCCGGCAAAATCGCCAAGCCACGCCTGTCCAGACGATCAGCGCCGTTATTGGCGCGCTCATGAGCGTAGCCAATGAAAAATTCCCATTCTCCGTAGTCGGATTGAGCGAAGGCGGCCGGGGCCGAGAGAAGAGAGACGAAGATCAGCAGTAATAGGTTACGCATTAGCGGTAATCCTCCATGATAGTTTCCCATCAACACTTGGTGTGATAAGAAAAACCCGGAACCCGCACGCATTTCCTAGTTTTCCCTGCGATTAGCTGTTTATTTCAAAGGGACACTCTTTTACCATGGCAAAGCAGAAACTGGCAAGGCTAAAGGTTAGCGGCTATCTGTTGGCAGGATTGCTGTTGATGAGCTTCGGTACGGTGAATTCCGCGCAGCAGCCAACCAAACGAGTCGCAACTCCAGATATCCCGCAACTGATGACGGCGGCGGAAGCAGCGCAGAACCAGGGCCGTTTGGATGAGGCGATCCAGACCTACAGTCGAATAGTCTCGATTTCGACAAATGCTCCGGTGCTGGCGGCTACTGCGCACTTAAGAACTGGCGGCATCTACATGTCGCAGCGGAAATTTGAGAACGCCGTCATTGCGTTTCAAAAAGCAGTGTCTTTGCAGCCGTCTTCAGCCGAAGCCTCTAATCACCTCGGTGAAGCTTTGGGAGAGTTGAAACAGTTTCCAAAAGCCCTCGAGGCGTTTAACCGCGCAGTCACGCTCGATCCCGGTCTGCTGAAAGCTCGTTACAACCAGGGCGTCACCTACGATCGAATGCGCAACTTCAAATACTCCGAGTTCGTTTTCAAGAGCCTGATCAAACAAGCTCCTCAGTACTCTCTGGCTTACGACGGGCTGGCGATCACACTCTCCAAATCGGGCCGGCCCAAAGAGGCAATTCCCTTTCATGAAAAAGCGATCTCGCTTAACCCGAAAGATCCCTCCTTCTATTTCAACCTCGGTGTCAGCTATTTGATGTTGGGGAACACTGCGAAAGCCCTCGAGCAGCAAGAGAAGTTGAAAGTGCTAGACCCGCGCGTCGCTAATCAATTGGCAAGTGTGATCGTAAAGCGACAGTTGTAGCGTCGCCCTCTGCTAAATCCTGAATTAAACATCCAAGGTATCCAAGGTTAAGAAATTTGCAGGTCGGGAAGGTGAGCAGTGCAGCGCGCTTAGCGCGAAACGCGCGCGCTTACCCACCTTCCCAACCTGCAAACTCCTCCAACTGAATGTTATCGACTTGAAGCTCTCCACCGCGAAAATCCCGCTGTCTAACTTGACGGGCTTCAGATGCGAAGCGGCCTCCTTGTTTAGTTCTGTGAACCTCTTAATCGCCGGCGGCATGGACTGTTTCACCCGCGGCGGTCGCCTGGACTACATGCAGTTGGCTCGCATCGATCATGTTCAAGCCCTGTTCCTTCACGTTGATGAAACCGGGCACAATCTCTTTCTCAAAAGGCTGCATGCCGAGTCGATTTCGCTTGTGCCCACTGAAATTCAGATACAAGCGATTCTTAAGCAGGCGATCCGGGACTCCGGCAAAACGCGCCAGCGGATACTTGATGCCGTTGCCAAACAACTTCTTGCCAAGCATCCCGTAGTAGAGCGGTACTCCAAGACTGAACTTCGCATTCACTGTCTTATTGCGAGTCCAGAACTCCATGTTGTATTTCCAGCAGGTGAAGAAGAACTCCCACTGCAAATCGGTCATCTCGATTAGTTTCGCACTTTCCTTCTTTTCCATGCGCGTATCTTCCAACGGCACGAAGAAAGTCGGCACGAAGGTACCCTTGGCGTCGCGTAAGTCGTAAAGCAGATCGAGCGACTGCTTCGTATCTTCGTCCGTCTCGCCGGGCAGCCCGAGGATGAAAGTACAAAACGGAAACCAATTGTGGCGATTGAGAATCTCCATTCCTTTCAACACCACGTCGCGCCATTGGTGCGCTTTGTATGGATAAGCCTTTCCTTTCATGAATGTGTTGAAGAGGCGAGCACTGCCAGTCTCGAGGCCAATAATCGGATCGGCAATACGCTTCTCCGGATCGGTAGATTCGTCGTGCTGCACATGCGAGTAAGGGACGAGCAACGGCGTCAGCCGTTCGATGATAGTTGGATCCTTTACGACGGGAGCCATGGTGATATGGGAAGTTTGAATGGTCTCAATGCCGGGAACGCTCTTGATCCCGCGGAACAGGGCTTCCAACGCCGGCACATTCGTTTCGAAGTTCGGAAGCTGTTCGTAGAGAAACATGTCTTCCGAAGCAACCAGCACTTCCGTAGCACCTTCGCGCGCATTCACTCTCGTGCTCTCAATAATGTGCTCGAGCGGAAAAGAACGGCCCACTTTCGTCGCGGGTGAGCAGAACTGACAACCGCGTCCGCAACCACGTGTGATCTCTACGACCCCAAACGTCGAGCGATGACGAACCACGGGAATCTCTTCCACCGTCGCCTGCATGTCTTTCGACAACTTGATCACGCGCGGCAAACTCGGATCGCCGGCCATGATTCGTTTGAAGATGTCGCTGAACACACGTTCAATCTCGCCGTCAATTAGATAGTCGATCTTAAACTCGTCGAGACGGTTCGCCTTTTCCAACTGCCAGGCGCCGGGTCCGCCAACGACGATCTTTGGTTTGTATTTTTGAATGACCGGGTGCGTCACGATCTTGATGAACTCGTGGGCGTTTAGCGGCATCACGTTTTCACCGAAGATCTTTGCGTACACATCCGTGGCGTAGGAAATTCCCAACGGGTTGTGCGCATGGATAGCAACTACCTTTGTTTCCGGACCGACAAACTCTTCGAGCTTGTCGAGGTAGCAGGTCACCACGTTTTCTTCCGGATACTCCCTCAGCAACAATGTCTCAACCATGCGCAATCCATTGGGAACGTATTTCGCACGGCCGTCCGGCCAGCTCTCGTTCTCGAGCGAAATCTTGCTGAAGAATGAATTGCTGAATTTGTATGGGACTGTGGCGGACAACATCTGTTGCCAGATGCTGTGGTTCCATTCGCTGGCCTCGGTGGAAGAAGCCGTTAAGACTATTAGTGGTGAACTCACAGGGGAAGCGCCTCCTTAAGAGTACGCGCCGACTCAATTAGTCCGGGGCGCAGACCGGTTGAAGAACATAAGGCTCTCGGGGTAAGCCGTGAAATTGTCCAAAAGTCGCGGAATTCTAGCACCCCAAACTAGGGTTGCCAACAAATTCACCTGTTTGGATGGCTTTGCACAAAACTAATACTCAACGGTAAATCGGAGGGACGAAGTTTTGGATAGGCGCAAAGCAATCAGAAC
>JANNON010000496.1:0-13328 GCA_031399105.1 Blastocatellia bacterium
ACCCTTCCTGCAACTTGCGAGACGCTCGGCCGCGCCGGATACACGCTCTGTACCAGCTTCAGGACCTCCGGGCTGTGATTGTCACTGGCGACGAAATTAGATAGAAGACATAACGGTTTGGCGGCTTCACCGTTTGCGGGAGCAGCGTTGCCGGTCCAATGAACGGAACTTCTTCCTCGCTTGCGACACTCGCCATGTCGCTGTCCACCCCGGCGCTGAGCCCGCTGACGAAAGCGAATGCCTGGCCCTGTCGAGACAAATAGCGGGCGCCGGCAAAAGTAGCGTTCAAGCCACCATCGCCTCCGGCAGTGAAGTGCAAATTGATCTTCCGGTTGTAGATGCCGCCGCGAGAATTCAGTTCCTGAAAGTATGCGCCGAGAACTTCCTTCATCGCGGCGCCGACGTCGGCGAGCGGACCCGTCGTCGGCAACGGCACACCAATTTCAATACTTTGCGCGCTAAGCCCAGGATCCTGATCCCACTCGATTCGTTTGAGGTAAGCGATCAAATCGGCCATGTCTTCTGGCGCCATTCGATAGCGCGGCATGGCTGCAGCCAAACGATTCTGATCCACATCAACACCATTGACTACAGCCATGATGAACGACGATTCAGTGAACGGTCCGTGCTTTCGTCCGTTGGGGTGGGTGTGTCCGTAAGACTTGGTAAGGTTGGCCCAGGTAAGATTTCCGGCGCTGACTCCGCCTTCTGTTTTGCCTTCGCCTTTGCGCCCGTGGCAGCCGGCACAGTTCATCGTACTAGCCGGTACTTCAAGCTCGCCTATCGCCGGAATGATTTCACGGCCCGCCCAACTCTCTCCCCGTAAGTAGATCGCGCGCCCACGACGCTCTTGCGCAGTTAACTGCCGCTTCGCTTCAACGGTGGAGGACGCCGCTTGTTGAGCAACCGTAAACTCCCAGGCGCCTCCAAACATAAACAGCATGGCGGCACAACATCCAACAGCGAGGGCAACGAGTTCTGTTCGTACGAGCATAGAAGTTGGCGGAGCCTTTTCTCAAGAGGTGGATATAGACCGAGTCGGAGTTTGAGGCTCGGAGAAGTTTCTCGAATATCGCTTACCGAGGCGCAATCTAATCCGTGTTAAGTCACAAAAATATCACCCGATCCTGCAAACTCGAATGGCCAACCTCACTTCGGCGGAGTATCAAAGGAGATTCGGGAACAGCGTTACTCGCACCAATCGCGATTGCAGTGCCTGGTTTCCGTCCTATGAAGTCTTTACACAACCATCCTTACACACGACTTGTTTTCGTTGCCCCTAAATCGGGCGAAGCAATTAGAACCGTTGAGCGGTGGCGACCGGGCCGATTGGGAAGAGGTTTGCGACTCGACCAAAGTAGTAAGGGACTTTTTCAAAGCAGGTTGATCGTTCGTGCGGACCCGGTCGCTACCGCTCAACGGTTCTGATTGCCAAATTCTATCGAAACCGTTTGTGCAGTCGGACTCAGATTTACTGCCATCAGATCGGCAGACGAACTTGAAAACAGGTGTCGCCAGGTTTTGATTCGAAGCGAATATTGCCCCGGTGTTTGCGCACGATGCGGGCGGCGGTATCAAGCCCCAGCCCGGTTCCTTCACCGACGGGCTTGGTAGTAAAAAAAGGTTCGAAGATACGTGACCTAAGGTCTGCCGGTATCCCCGCGCCGTTATCTCTAATTTCTATGAGCACGTCTGCCGGCTCCTTCTTTGTACGGACTTTCAACGTCCCACCTTCGGGCATCGCGTCCACCGCATTAACAATCAGATTGGTCCAGACGAGGTTGAGTTCGCTGCCGTAGGCCTGAATGTGCGGCAACGAGTCGTCGTAGTCACGGACCAGACTGATGTTCTTTTTTCGTAGTTTGTACTTCAGGATTAGCAGGGTAGTTTCCAGTGCCTTATGAACGTCAACATCCTGCATCGATGCCTGGTCCATGTAGCTGTATTCTTTGATCGCGCCCACTAGTTCAGAGATGCGTGTCGTTCCGGCCTTGATTTCAGTGGCGAGCTTCGCGGCCGCGAGCTGGCCATTGACGCGTGCAAGCACATCGTCAAACGCTTCCTTCTCCAGCACCTCTGAAAAATTCTGCAGTCCCGCGGTGTCAATTCCTGCTTCAACGAGGTTACCGGAAAGTTTCCAGGGGTCGTCCACACCGTGCTCTTCGAGCCAGGATGCTACGAGATCTTCCCGATCGCTTTGCTCGAGAGAATTCAGGTGTGGGGTGGTGGCCGTGTGTGCGAGCGCGACCTCTTCAAAAGTTCGAATGGCGTCTTCTTGTTCAAGTGTCAGGTCGTGCCGGCAAAGCCGCAGGTCAGCCGCGCGCAACTCTCCCAACGTCACGATCAGATCGTTCGCAGCTCGGGTAGCGGCGGCAGCCGGATTATTAAGCTCGTGGGCCAATCCTGCCGAGAGCTTGCCCAGCGCCATAAGTTTGTCCTGCTGCTGATCAGCCGTCGTTGTTTCGCGCACACGATCACTCATGATCCCGACAAGGCGTTGAACGAGAGTGGGCATGCGCTGCATTAGCTCGGGAAACAGACGAACCGGAAACCGCAGCGCCCGCACCGTTGTCACCGCGCGTCCGGTGGCGCCTACTTCGGTCATGCGCGAAAAAGGCAACATCCCGCTTACTTCGCTGGCGGGGTCACCTGCTCGCGCGATGTACACCATGTCGTGAACATTGTCGTCCCAGTAGGCGTGCACTTCACCTTCGAGATAGATGACCATCCAATGAGGTGGATCGCCTTTCCTGAACAGCACCTCTCCCTGCGTGAAGTGGTGTTCTTCAACATTCTCGGCAAACCACTTCAACTGATCCTCCGGAAGATCGGCGAAAACATGAACGCGGCGCAGTGCCTCAATTACGTCTTTGGGTGAACTGCTCGTTGTGATAACCGATTCAACAACGCCAGACACTGGCACCGGCACACCCAACCCTTCTGTTTTTCCATCTCCCATCAGCTACACCACCTTGCTGAGATATTGATGTACGAACGAGATCGCAACCGAGCCTTCGCCCACCCCGGACGCGACTCTCTTGACCGAACCACGTCGCACGTCGCCGACGACGAAGATACCGGGGACGTTCGTTTCCAAAAGTCCCGGATCACGATCAACCTGCCAACCTTTCGGCCGTTTCCCATCGTGCATCAAGTCAGGGCCTGACAAAATAAACCCGTTCTCATCGCGTTCAACGACGTCCGCAAGCCAGCGAGTGTTTGGAGCGGCGCCAATCATGATAAAGAGCGAGTTGGCCGGTATCCGGTTGACCTCACCGGTGACGGTACAGTGGACGGAGATCGCTTCCAGGTGATCTTGTCCGTGCGCCTCGACAACGGACGAATGAAATTCGATCTGAACGTTCGCGGTCTCTTTTAACTGCGTGATCAGGTATTGCGACATTGAAGTGGCAAGCGATGCACCGCGCACTAACATTACCACTCGTCGCGCATACTTCGAGAAATACATCGCCGCCTGCCCAGCGCTATTTGCGCCGCCAACGATGAACACATCTTCGTCGCGCGTAGACATTGCTTCAGTCATCGCCGCGCCGTAATAAATGCCGGCGCCGGTGAGTCGTTCGACACCCGGAGCATCCAGCTTTCGCCACTGTACGCCAGTCGCAACTAACAAGGCGTGACAACTGAGTTCTGCGCCATCTCCGAGTTTCAGTAAACGGTAAGGACCATCGAGGCGAATGGAGGTAGCTTCGGCAGAAAGAATTTCAACGCCAAACCTGCGAGCCTGAACAACGGCGCGTCGAGCGAGGTCGCCACCGCTGAGTCCGCTGGGAAACCCGAGATAGTTTTCAATGCGACTGGACATACCTGCCTGTCCACCCGGCGCGTCGCGCTCGATCAGCACCGTTCTCAAACCCTCGCTCGCTCCGTAAACCGCTGCCGCGAGTCCGGCTGGGCCACCACCGACAATGACGAGATCATAGAAAGTCTCCGTCGCGCGGGTTCTGAGCCCGGAGTGTTCCGCAAGCTCTGCGGTCGTCGGCTGTTGCAAACGCAGACCATTAGGAAAGATCACGAGTGGTAATTCGCTTTTCTCTTTCTCATCAAGCAGCTCTACGACGCTTCGTACTTCTGCATCAGTTTCACCCGTTTCTATGTCGAGCCATTGATAGGGAACGTGGTTGCGAGCAAGAAAGTCTTTGATGTTGTGCGAGGCGGGGGACCAGCGATTACCTAAGACACGGATGCCTTCAAACTGTGACGGAAAGGCAGCTTGCCAATCCTCTAACAAGCCATCCAGAACCGGATACAAATTTTCTTCCGGCGGATCCCAGGGCTTGAGCAGATAGTGATTGACGCCGGCTTCGTTGATCGCAGCGATGGCCGCGTCAGTGTCGGCATAAGCGGTCAACAGCACTCGTTTGGCGTCGGGATACAGTTGAATAGCCTGTTCCAAAAATTCGACTCCGGACAGGCCGGGCATTCGTTGGTCAACGAGGAACAGCGCAATCGTGTTGTTCCTAAGCTTCAATTCCCGAACAATCTCCATTGCTGCCGATCCTGATTCGGCACGCAGCACGCGATAGTCGCTTGCGTATTGCCTTCGCAGATCGCGCTCGATAGCTCGCAAGACTTCGCGATCGTCGTCGACCGTTAGCATTACCGGTTTGGCCATATGAATTTCTCGCTCCAGGGCAACCGCCATTACTGCCTGCTTCTTACCCATCATAACGTTCCTACGGAACGCGGCAAACACAACTCCTTGTGCAAAACCGCAGGGGCAATCTTGGAGTGACCCGTTGACCTCCAGGCTCTGGAGTCTTCCAGTCAGGAAGGCAGACCCCGCTCCCGATTGAAAGGCTAAGGAGTATTAGTTAACAACTTGTGCGCGGACAGGGTCCGCCTTTTCTGAACTGAAGACCCCGAGCATTTGAGTTGCATTGGATGATGCTGTCATGCGTTTGGCTAGCTAAGTACTCAAAAACTTTTCGCTGATTATTGAGATCGCGAATGGAGACGAACTTAGTCCTCGAGAGACTTCGCGAGACTTGGTTGTCATCCAAATGCATCAGGCCTGGTTCGTTCGCGCGAAAGGGGTAACTTTTATTTTAGCCCAGAGTGTACGCAGTAATAAGGAAGGAGAGTTCTCATCAACAAGGACGGGCTTTGATCGTGGAATGTGCTCGATACACAAAGATGAGATAAGAGGAGCTACTCGCCTTCATCAAAGGCGAGTAATTAACCTCAGCGTAAACTGATCTTTAGGTCCTCGCTTTGTTCGCGTGAGCTTCGTCCGATTGGATCTCCGATCCGCGAACGACGCTCCCGCACCGCCATCCGCAAGGCACTCTGTGCGCATTCGAACTTGCCCTGATAAATCGCGGTCGGCTGATTTAGTCTAAAGGCTGAAGTCCGACTATCTGACAAATTGTGATCCAACGTCTTGAACTTGTTGCTGGCTTCGGTTGAAGCTAGGTTTACAGTTTATAGTCATTTAATAGTAGAGCTCGGAAGCGAATGCTGGGACAACTCGAAAAGAGCCAGTCCTATCGGCCGTTCTGAGATCTGGTAACTAATGAGGGGAGCGCACCCTGACCACATTACTGCCAGTCTAAAACAGGCGGGCACCTCGCTTCCGACACGTAACTATGAACTCTCTAAGTTAGAACCCGCCAACATTAAGTCGCCCGCCAGTTACCGTTCGGCCAGTCATAGAAGTGGTGGCTATAACTGATTGTAGAACCGCTGCTTTAATGTCACGAGCTGATGTTGTTGGATGGGTCGAAGCGAAGAGGGCGACAGCGCCCGTCACATGAGGAGTAGCCATCGAAGTCCCGCTGTCAAATCCATACGCACCTGGAGGCACGGTTGACACAATCTGCCCGCCGGGAGCAGCCAGATCAATTGTAGTTCTGCCAAAGTTTGAAAACCCTGACATGCCGCCCGTTGACTCAATTGACGCGACAGAGATCACACTGTCGTATGCGACGCCCGCCGTTCCCCCTGAAGCCCGAGTGTCAACTGTTGTGTCATAACAGGCAGGATAAAACGGATGGTCATCAGTATCGAGACTGGCATTGCCGGCAGCAGCAATAAATAGGATGCCCGCACGGGCTGCTCGTTTGATGGCCTCGAAGAGTGTAAGGTCGTAAATAAAACCGCCCCATGAATTGTTAATGGCGACAATATTCACTCCACTATTCTTGAGCCGGACAAAATAGTCGATCGCTTCTACGACCCTGTCAGTAGTCCCCCCGGTGGCGCCAAATACTTTCGCTGGGATAACCGTGACATTCCAATTCACCCCTGCTACTCCGAAACCATTCTGGCCTAGCGCGCCAATGGTTCCGGCGACGTGGGTTCCGTGATCGTCGGGAATCTCACCGTCATAGGTGCTGCCGTCCTGATGATTAAAATCCCACCCACGCGCATCATCTGGCAATTTATTACCGTCGTCATCCTTCCCATTTATGCTCTTGTCCTGACCCGTTGCGTCTAAACCGCTCTCTCCGGGATTAATCCAAACATTCTGATCCAAATCCGGATGGTCGGTTTGCACGCCGCCATCAATTATTCCGATGTACACAGTTCGACTGCCGGTGTGTCCCGCTGACCAGGCTTTCTCGGCATGGATACCGAAGGCGTTGGTGGTGACGTTTGCTGGTCCAATTGGATCCGGCAGGTCATCGCTGAACATGCCCCAGAGTGCGCCGTTAAGATACTCACTGTCATTGGCAGTTTGCTGTTGTAACGTGTAAATCCAATTCTTCTGTATGCGTTTGACACCTGGCGTGCCCCTAAGGTCACTGATTGCTTCATCGGGAGATTTGTCAGCAGGCAAATTCACGACCAGGATGTCGCCTTGGGTAGGATTATCTGAGCTCAGCGTTGTGGCCACGCTTAGTTGCGTTGCCTTAACATCTTCCTGAACAACTGCCCTAAGCGATTCGTTTCTTGCCTTTGTTCTTGCCATGCTAACGATTCCCAGCCGTGCTCCGGTTTCCTCGCGGGATTCGAGCTGAACCAGAATCTGATCAGGAACATACTGAGGCACCTGTGACTGCGGCGGGGGTGCCGCAACTTCAGGAAGACTAACGGGGCCCATGTTTGTCAGTGAAATGGTGCTGACCGGGACTACCCGCTTCTTGCTGAGGACCAGGTCATTGCTCTTCGCCGGTTTCCCTTTCGGTTCGCTCGGAGTCCTCGTTTGACCGCTTATTAAGAGCGAACTGGCTAGCGTAATCAGCAGTAGGTTGGCTGAAACTTTATTCATTCTCTTGTCCTTTCGATGACTTGCACTCGACAGTAGCCAAGCCCGTCACTACGTTTTCCACGTCTCTAGACGACCGATAGCCGATGTAACATTGCATGACGTCCCCTTGGGCGAGAGCGCCATCTCGATTGAACAGTTGGTACACCACGTTTGCCCCGGCCGAGTGTCGGACCTTCGCGTCGACGAAGATGTTCTTCTTGATTTTCGTCGTCCCATTCGCAGTAACCGCAACGCGCAAAGTGAATGTTTGGGCGTCACTCAAGATAGAGTTGAGTTTTTCGGCCCTAAGCAATTGAGCCAGCGCGGTGAGTTTCGTTGATGAATCTGGCGTATTGAGTTTTGCCGACAGCAAGTCAGTGGCCGTGATCCTGGCCTGCAACTTGCTTCGCTGGTCTGTGAGTTTCTCAAGCCACGCTTTGAACTGCGGAGCGTTCCCATTGATGGTAGCTGTATCGGGCGCCAAGTCATCGTCGATTGTTTGAACTGCTTTCTTAATATCGGCAATCTCCTTCTTTAGCTCCTTTATCTGTGCGCTAGTGCATCCTCCAGTCTGCTGACACTTGAGGAGTGCAGTTTCCTTGCCGGTAAGGGAGTCAGCTTTCTTTTTGCGATCCGCGAGCAGATTGCGCAGATTAGTCAAATCCTTAATTCTCGCGTCTGTCCTTTCCAACAGGATGACTGCTTCATTTTTTAAGCCTTCAACTTCATTCAACAGCTTTAATATCTCTGAATTTGAGGGAGACTTTCCCAGCTTCGGAGGGTAGAGCGCTGGGTAGTAAACTTTCACTGCCTGACTGCAGCGAGAGCCCTCAACTGCCGCGGGCGGAGCCGCCCCCGGACTTCTGGTGCCAAAGAAATCAGCAATGTGAGAGACAACCATATCCTCGGAAATTTGAACGCTCTTGTTTTGAAAGTTGGTTTCCGTGCGGAAGAGGTTAATCACCTCCGCAACAGACTTGATTGCGCTGGTGGCGATAGCGGGAGCGGCTAGCAACGGAAGAGCAGCGAGAGCGTTCCCAGAACGCGGGTCCGTCCGTGTAAGTACCGTAACGGCTTTAGGATTCTCGTTATTGAACTCAGCCTTCAGTTCCTGCAATTGGCCTAGGACAGTCACATAAAGTTCGACCCCCGTCAGGTCACTGTTGTTGTAAATAACAAGAGTCTTAATGGCGTCGCTCGGAGGTGGCGCCTCGGCTAAGGGGATCCCTTCAGCCGTACCACCAGACACGAACTTTCCGGTGCACAGTTTATTCGTAAGCTGCAACGTAATTTGGCGGGCAGCTTCCTGGGCCAACATCTGAGACTCGACCCAGCCCGCAGCATCCGTCTGAACGCTGCCAGTAGGAATTGAAACATTTGCTGCTCCCAGCGGCTGAATATCGGCTTTGAGTTTCTCATTCTCTGCTACCGCACGCTCCTTATCGGCAACTGCCTTCTTCTTCAACTCGTCAGCAAGCAGGGCCTCACGCCGCGCCTGCTCTAACACGGCATCCGGAGTCGGACTCGGGGTTGCAGCTGGCGGATCCTGCGAATAACCAATAGGAGAAGCGAGGCTGTCGAATCGGGCGGCAGTTACACCCGGCAGCATGGGATAGGATGAAACCAAAACTGCGGCAGCGATGAGTTGAGCAAGCACGAAGCGGAAGCGACGTGCAAATTCCGAGAAACTTCGAGTTGATCTGGTTGACTTTGGCATTGTTGGCTCCGTATCAGAAATCGCGCCACGGGTACAGGTTGGTTTTTCCACTGTCCGCGCGCACTTCTATGTGACGAAGGAAGCAAAACGTTTCAAGTCGATGAGTGTTGATGCTCGACTTTATCCATCTCGAAAAAAGAGAGAAATACTTTTCGTCTTTCGTCACACATGACTGGTAGCCAATATCGGGGTGAATGAGAGTCGTGTTGACTAATGTTACGCAAAAGGACTATAGGCTCAATGCCGCCCACCCCACATCTGTGGGTGGGTTTCGGTATTACCTGAGGCGATTCGGAATAGAGTTCATCAGGCTCTCGCAAACGGGCTCGCCCCAAGGAACTCGTAGGCCTTCACTTTGTTTTTCGACATTGTCCACCGAATCATGACAGTCCAGCTTGTCTTAATCCATAGCCTAAGAATGGCAGGATGGTGAGTACTTGACGGCGCGGGAGAACCTCATGCAAAAACTTCGAATCCTTTTCTATACCGATCATGATGCAATAATCCCCCTTGACCGAAGCGTTAATGCCGATGGTTTGACTGATCTTGAAAGTTTTATCCGCCACAAAACCAAAGGGTTTCTTGATGTGGAAATCACGACCATCAACCGGCACATCTCACTGATCACCGGCGGGCCTGCACAAGGCGCAAACAAACTGTCGTGGGGACTGCTCTCCAAGTTTGATGAGCTTTGGGTTTTTGGAAAGAAGCAGATCAATCTTTCGGCGCATGAGTTGAAGAAGGCCGAACCTTACAATGAACTGGACGATCACGAAGTCGCGGTTCTGGGAGAATGGATGAACGCTGGTGGCGGGTTACTGTTTACCGGAGATCACTCGGAGAGCAACCCTATGTATCCCTGGGCAGCTGGTGTTGAACCGCCACATGCCACCTTTATCACGTTCGGCAGCGCGTTGGGATCTCGAATCCCACGGGCAAGACAACTGCGTATTTGGAAAGGGCCACCAACGAACTGCATCGATGAACCACGGGATAATGTTAATACGCAGGTCCAGGCAAATCCTGTGTATACCCATGACTTCCCAGCTCTCCAGTACGACGAGATTCCCCAGAGGCTGCTGCTGCCATCGTCACATCAGCTCTTCGTGTATGTGAATTCGAAGGGCAAAGAGGTTCCAATCGAGGTGCTGCCAGACCATATGCATGAAGGAAGAGTGCTGGTTCCCGATAAACTGGATGATAGCTGGCCGAAAGATTCTCAACTCCCGATAGTGGTTGCCAAAGGCACGGATAAACGTCGCTTCCCTCAGAGGAAAGAATATGATTTGGTTGTAGCCTATGACGGACATCAGAACGGGGTGGGAAGGATCGTTGCGGACTCATCATTTCATCACTTTGTTGATCGCAACCTTGCGAGAATTGTTGGCAGGGAGTGTTGCGGAACGCCGGTGCCCGACACCCACCTCGATCAGATAGCTCACTTCTTCAGAAATCTCGCCATTTGGCTCGCTCCAACACAGCTACGAAAACAGATCATAAACGAATTGCCTTTCCGCCTGGCCAAGCATCCTGATGTTTTGGAATCTCACGGAGCCAGGCCCTCGGATCTCGGTCGGGCCGCTCGAGCTGCAGCCGTTGCGGAATGGGGCAAAGCAAACCTTCACCAGCTGCTTGGCGATTCATTCTTGTTAGCTGACTCAGAAGGTTTTGAAGATACAGAGAGAGCCGGGTTTCTCACTCAGAAGCTGCTAACTCTTTCCGCAGACTCCGATCTGGATGAGGGCTTGGGTCTGATGATCCAGACGTACCACGAGTTTTTCCGAAGAGAGCAAATTTATAGTCCCGGCATTCTGCAAAAGGATCCAATCGGGCTCGAGCCCATTGTAGACGGCGTCAATCGAGCCTTAAGTGATATGCCGCACCTAGCCAAAAAACTTCGCACCCCACTACAAGCGTCAACGCTTAGCGCAAAGGATTTCAACACTCAAACAAAGGAGAAACTGGCAATGCCGTACACATGTGCCCCTGGAACCTGGGATTCTTGGATTAATGCTGACCCCACGGGTGAACGCAACGACGGTTGGTTCAGCACTGACGTACCATCTGCTGCAGGCTATTTCATTGGTTATCACCATTATCAGGGCCGTCCAAATCTTCCGATTGTCGGACGTTGTCAATCCACTCCCGACCGGATTGAGATTGAACGAGCCGATAGTTTCAACAGCTATCATCGCTACTTCGGTATCATTACCAGAGGTGCTGCCGGGGTTTTCTTTGTGGCAAGAGGAGACGGCATTCACCGCCACAGTTCAATTCCGTTTCTGCCGCTGACCGAAGGAGATTGGGCTCTTGTTGGGTCTGAATCCAAACTGGCTGCCGACGACGATTGGACTGCGGAAAAAACTACCTAAACTCGATTTGCGGACTAAGCTCTCCGCCCTGTCAATCCTTGGGCACAGGCAGCTATGAGAACGAAACAATTTGCCGTGTCTTTTTTGTTTCTGTCCTTGTGTCTCAACGTCTGGATTGCTTCAAACTGCCTGGCAACTACGAGGAACACCCGGCACTTCACTAACGAAGGTCAGCCGCACGGGCGTACGCCGCAAACTCGCGAGAGTACCGTATTGCGGTTGGCAGATCCCCTCACGCGAGAAATAGCCAGAGGTCAGACTGAGAGCTTCGAGATCACACTAGCAGACGGTGAGTACGCACTAGTCGAAATCACCTGGCAAGGAATTGATCTCACTGCTTCAGTTTATGATCCGACGGGAATTGGCGTACTTCCCGCCAGCGTTCTGATCGCGCCTGGTCCTGTTTTGATAACGATCGGAGCTGGAAAGCCAGGCTTCTACAAACTCGAAGTCACCACTCCAGTCAGACAAAAAATCAGCGGTAGGTTCCGCATAGAACTTGCCGCTGTTCGCCCTCCTACTTTGGCCGACCGCAGTCGCGTTAGAGCCCAGAACCTTGTCGCGCAAGGTCGCTCCGAAAAACGTCCGTCAGAGGCCATCGCGAAATACAACGGGGCCTTAGTCGAGTGGCAACGTGCCCAGGATATTGACGGCGAGGCGCGGACCATGATGCTGCTAGGCGATACCTTCAGAGCGATTCCAAACCTATCCGACGCAAAAGCTAGTTACGAGCGAGCAGCGCAGTTGTGGCATTCGACGGGACACCTGAGAGGAGTGGCCCACGCGAAAATTAGTGTTGGAGCAATGTTCAGGACATCCGGCCCTGCCCGCGAAGCCCTACTCTACTATTCCGAGGCCAGGAACTTGTTCTCACAAGCCAGAGATCGCGGTGGTGAAGCTAGCGCTCTCTTCGGTGAGGCACTAACACATATGACGATCGGACAGACGTCTCTCGCACTCGATGCGCTGCATCCAGCTCTCGAAATACGCAGAACGGAAGGAGACCGCTTAGGTCAGGCAAGTACTTTGAACGTCATGGCCGATGCTTACCGTCAATTGGGTGACCCTGATAAGTCTCTGTCCCTGTACGATCAAACCAGTGAGGTCCTGGAAGGACTAGAACATCGTTCGCTCGAGGCAATCGTATTAAACGGCAGAGCGGTTGTTTACGACGACTTAGGGGATTGGCAGCGTGCTCAAGACGGTTACAGTCGCGCCCTTTCAATGCACGAATTGTTATTAGGTTCACCCGGGTTGGCGTCATGCAGTCCCCGCCCGGCTGCCGCGATTGCCAACGTTTGCCGATCTGCGGCTACTACGATTGACAATCTCGGTGAGACCTACAATTCCCTTGGTAACCCGGCACGCGCGCTGCAGGAGTTTAGCCGGTCGTTAATCATTCGTGATGCCCTCGGTCAAGCTCGCGGACAAGGGTTAACGAGATTTCATATTGGATATGCGCACTTCTTACTTGGCGATAGCGAAAAGGCGATTGAGAACTATCAAACGGCTCTGAGATTTCAACAAGCAGCGGAAGATGAAAAGGGAACGGCGCTGACCCTAACGTATTGGGGGATGGCCCATGTAGCTCGCAATGATCCTGCCTCCGCTTTAAAGCTTTACAAGAATGCATTGCCTTTACAAAAGGCTTCCGGAGATAAGCGAGCGTTGGCGATAACTCTTGATAAGCTGGCATATGCTCATGGGTTACTCGGTAGTTCGGAGGAAGCGTCGAGTAATTACAAGCAGGCGCTGGAAATTTGGCGTGCGATCAAAGACCCCGACGGCGAAGCGCTGACACTCTACAACCTCGCACATGCTGAACGTGAATCAGGCAACCTGACAACCGCGAGTCAACTTATCGATACCGTGGGCATCAACCTGTGGGGCCATGCGAACCCGCTCGAAGTCACGCTCGACGAGATGGTGATCGTCTGCAAGGCGGTGCGCCGCGGCGTCAAGCGCGCGCTGGTCAGCGTCGATTTCCCCTTCGGCCCTTTGCAGCAGGGCACAGACGCCGCACTCG
>JANNON010000507.1:0-6019 GCA_031399105.1 Blastocatellia bacterium
GACAACGGACAACGGACAACGGACAACGGACAACGGACAACGGACAACGGACAACGGACAACGGACAACGGACAACTGCTACTGACAACTGACAGTTCAATGCCCTCCCTAACCTATCTCCAACTCCTCCGTAGCAACCAATCGTTTCGGCGGTTGTGGTGGGGGCAGGTGATATCGGAGCTCGGGAATTGGTTCAACTTTCTGGCCGCGCTCGGATTGGTGCGTGTCGTCTCGAGCGGTTCGGCTGAGGTGACAACCATTATCCTGCTTGCGCGAATGGTGCCGTTCACGATCTTCGCTCCCATTGCCGGCGCCTTCGTGGATCGCTGGTCCAGACGTCGGGTAATGATCTGGAGTGATATCGCGCGCGTCGTCGTTGCCCTTGGTTTCTTATTCGTTCGCCGTCCGGAAGATCTTTGGATAGCTTACCTGTGTACGGCGCTACTCGCGATCTTTGGCGCGTTCTTCGAAGCCGCGAAGAACGCCTCTGTTCCGAACATTACCGGCGACGATGGCTTGCTCGCCGGAAACGCACTGATGTTCTCGTCGAGGTTTCTGCTGATGTCGCTCGGTGCGGCGCTGGGCGGTTGGACCGCGGCAAACATCGGATATCAGGCGGCCTTCATCGTCAACGCCGCTTCGTTCCTCGTTTCTGCTTATTCAGTGTGGCTCGTTCCCGAAGCTGAGACGAGGCAACCGGTCACAGAAACCGCTCAGGAAATTGAAAGGCGGGGCAGCTACTGGGCCGATATTCGCGAAGGCTGGGCGTACATCATTTTGCACGGACCAGTCGCAGCCATCCTGTTTGCAAACATCCTGTGGGCCACGGGCGGTGGCGCGATCAACCTGATCTCGGATCGCCTGGGCGCGTTCGTGTTCGCAGGCGATCACGGAATCAGCGGAGACTCAGCAGTCGCTGCCTTTTATTTCGCCGCGGGCCTCGGGTTGTTCATCGGCATGATGATCGCACGCCGAGTCGGCTCTCACTTTGAGATGATTGGGAAAACGGCGAGTTTCATTGGCTGGGGATTGCTGATTCAGGGTTTGCTCTTCGCACTGATTGGTGTGATGCCAAATCTTTTGCTTGCCTGTTTGCTGCTGTTCATTAGCCGTATCCTGCTCGGAGCGGAATTCGCAGTTCAGGAAACGCTCCTGATGAGGTTGGTTCCAGACAAACTACGAGGGCGAGTTTCGACTACTGACCGCGCGTCCGAAATATTGGTGTGGAGTTTCTCGACCGCAGTCGCCGGCTGGTCTTTGAAGTTTGTAACCCCTCGCAGTTTGACGGTGATAGCGGGTTTGCTATCCGCAACGTCCGGAGTGATGTGGTTGGCTTTGCTGCTGTCAGGAAAGTTGCGGCTGCCTGAGCGTATGAGATAAGGGATAGGACGAGCCACAGATTTCACGGATTACGCCGATAAGAAAAAACACACACGTCAAAAGGCGACACGGCCATTAAGAGCTACAGAACCTTTAGGAGCTACACCTTTAAGAGCTACAGAACCTTTAGGAGCTAAAGAATCTTGATTCGTTGTTCGTCTTTCTCTTTCGCTCTCTTCGTAGTCTGTGCATCTGGGTAATCTGTGGATGGCTTTTTAAGGTTGCGAATGAATTAACCGCCGAATGCGATCAGCGAAAAGCACATCCATCTTTCGTGGTTCAATCAAGGCGGTCACTTCGCCTGCGCCCCAGATCGGGTGAATGAAAGTCTGTCCGGTGCGGTAGGTCCTCTTGGTATCGTAAGGTTCGCTGTTCACCTGTTTTGAGCGCCCGCCGGTCAACTTTGCGCCGCTCTTGAATGAACTTCGGGTGCCGCATTTTGGGCAAGTTACTCGGGAAATCAAGCCGCGCTTGGTGATTGAGGCGACGACGTGACCACGCTCCTCTTCACAAACCGTGCACAGCTTCTCAACCCGCTCTCCGACCACGTAAGTCTGTTTCTCCATAGAGTCCTCGATAACAGTTTGGAGTTCTGAGTGCCTGTAGGAATTGCTCAGTGGAGCGGCTACTGCGGATTTCATCGCCGCTCCCAACATAAAAAGCCAGAACCTGTTGCAGGTCCGACCTTTTCGTCAATACATTGGAAAGGGTGCTGGCAGTAATATTGCACCAATCTCGCGAAGTGTGGCAAGCACTTCGGTCAAGGCAGCATTTAAAGGTGTCACTCGGTTGGGCCTTCCTTGTTTATCTGAACACGATCAATGACAGAAAGCGCGACTGCGCAAGAGGCAGTTTCTTCACGCAACCTTCACGCAACCATCACAGAAGAGGGGCGCACACGAAGAACGCCCCAACAAATACCGTTTACATAAGTATTACAACGACCAGCGACTGAACTTGTTAGGCTCCCCAAGGCGATTCAGTCGCAATTTTCTAGTTCGGAGCTTTGATGACTAACAAGACTGAGAACATAAACAAGCGTGCGCATCTCAACTGGAACACCACGATCTTCATGATTATTTTTCACGCCGGCGCAGTCGCGGCGTTGTTCATGCCGTTGAATTGGAAAATTGTGGCGGTGACTTTGGTGCTCTGGTGGGTCTCGGGAAGCGTCGGAGTTGGCGTCGGGTTTCATCGCCTGTTAACGCATCGCGGTTTCCAGACTCCGAAGTGGATGGAGTATTTGTTGACGCTCGGTGGTCTGCTTTCGCTTGAAGGTGGCGCTATTAACTGGGTAACCACTCATCGTATTCATCATTCCGCGACCGATATGCCTGGCGATCCCCACACTCCTCGTGATGGAAAGTGGTGGGCGCACATGGGCTGGATTATTCGCGGCACGTCGCAGCAGCACGATAAGAGCGTGATGCTTCGTTATGCTCCTGACCTGATGAAAGATCCGGTACACGTTTGGATGAACAACCTTTACTTCGTACCGTTGATCATTTCGGGCATCGTGCTGTTGGCTTTGGGTGGCTGGGCCATGATGTTCTGGGCGGTGTTCTTTCGCGTCACCGTTGGCTTGCATTTCACCTGGCTGGTGAATTCCGCTACGCATCTTTGGGGTACGCGCCGGTTCGAAACGACAGACGATTCAACGAACAGTTGGTGGGTAGCGATGATCACGTTCGGTGAAGGCTGGCACAACAACCATCACGCGCATCCGCGTGCGGCGAAGCATGGCTTGACCTGGTACGAAATCGACTTTAACTGGTGGAGTATTACCATCATGAGAATTTTGGGTCTGGCGAAGAACATCAAGCTGATTAGCAAAGAGCAGATTGCCGATGCCGAGTCGTCGAGGGAATTGCGAAAAGCGGCATAAGCCAATTTCAAATCGAAAGATTGTAGGGGCGTCTCCTCGTGGGCGCCCCTTGTTTTTTATCGAGACTGTGAAGAAATCCGGGACTCGCCTTAACCCATCGAGGGGCGCCCACGGAGAGACGCCCCTACAATCTTTCGACTTTCGACCCTGGACTTTGGACTTTCTAGTTTGGACCTTACAATCGTCCCATGTCAGTAAGCGGAAGAAGAAAGTCGATCGCGTTCTTCATCACTTTGGGCGCCTGTCTGGTTGCGCTCGCGGTCGCGCTGAACGTCGGCTGGATACTGCTTAACTGGCGCGAAGTCGCACTGCTCGTTTTTGGCATCATCTTCTTTGTGCTGATCATCTTCGGGTTAGTTCTAAACACCACCTTTCTCATCCGAGAGATTCGCCGCAACGAACAGCACGACGCGTTCATCAATGCCGTAACTCACGAACTCAAAACCCCGATCGCGTCGATTCGTCTCTATCTCGAAACGTTGAAGACTCGTGAAATCGGAGAAACACAGCGTCATGAATTCTATGACGTCATGCTCGCTGACAGTGATCGCCTTTTGCAAACTGTCGAACAAGTCCTGCGCGCCGGGCGCACCGGTCATCGCGGGCGCCGAATCAACCCGAGCATCATTGATCTTGGAGAAATGGTCGGCGAATGCGTGAGTCTGATCAGGGTTCGTTACAACCTGCCACCCGAATCGGTGAGCTTTGCTGAGAATGTGAACTCGGAACGTCCAAAGGTTGCGGCGGACGCGGAAGAGTTGCGTGCTGCGGTTTCAAACTTGCTCGACAACGCAGTTAAGTATTCCGAGAAGGAAGTTCGCGTGTCGGTGGAAGTTGCCGCAATCGATGAGCGCCGCGTCGCCGTCCGTATCAAGGACCAGGGCGTTGGCATCCCCAGTGCTCAATTGAAACGAATCTTCAAACGCTTCTACCGCGTTCCCGGACGTGTCATGGCGCGCGTGAAGGGAACTGGACTCGGACTTTTCATCGTGCGGTCGGTGGTCGAAAAGCATGGCGGCCGCGTCTTTGCCGAAAGCGCGGGCTTAGGTGAAGGAAGCACTTTTACGATTCAACTACCGAGGGCGTGAATCTATGACCGGTGTGCTGATAGTGGAAGACGAAAAACACCTCGCGGATGGTCTGCGGTTTAATCTCGAGGCGGAAGGTTATACGGTCGAAACGGTTGGCGATGGCGAAGCGGCGCTGAACAAACTCCTGACCGAGAAACGTAACTACGACGCGATCGTGCTCGACATTATGTTGCCGGGCAAGGATGGTTTCGAAGTCGCTTCGGAGTTGCGCGCCAACGGCAACTACGTTCCCGTGCTCATGCTTACGGCGCGTGGCCGCCCCGAAGATGTGTTACGCGGTTTTGAGGCTGGTGCTGACGACTATTTGCCAAAACCTTTTGAGCTTTCGGTTTTAATTGCACGCTTGAATGCCCTTTTGAGACGGCGAGAGTGGTTTCAAAAAGACCGTCGAGCAGCCTTGGCCGAGACGGCGGTGGCCACTGAAAATCTCGAGACACCGCTCTACAACTTTGACGGCCGCACCATCGATTTCGAGTCGCTCGAGTTGCGAGCTCCAAGCCAGACAGTTCATTTGACTCTGATGGAGGCGGAGTTGTTGCGCTACTTGATCAAGCATGAAGGCAGAGTGGTCTCGCGCAAAGCGATGCTCGAGGAAGTGTGGGGACTTAGGGAAGACACCGATACGCGAGCGATTGATAACTTCATAGTGCGGCTGCGAAAGTACCTTGAAGATGAACCGGCAAAACCGAAGTATCTGCTGACCGTGAGAGGCGTGGGTTATAGATTCGTGACCGGAGCTGGACAGGATTTGCAGGATGCGCAGGATTTACCGCACAGAACTCAGAAGCTGAACTAAGTTAATACTGAGTACTGAGTGCTGAGTTCCAAAATTCGAACTCTTGAAGCTAAACAAAATTGCCTGAGCAAACAGAAAGCGGACGCGCAGAACGCTTGTTAGGCAGAACGCTTGTTAATCCTGCTTACCCTGCAAATCCTGTCTTAGCTTAACGCGGTAAGAATCACGGCGCGGACCCCCTGCAGGTCAGAAAAATCCTTCGTGTAGATCGCCTCTACCTTCCTGATCCTGCCAATCGTTTCGGAGAGTTCGTCACTCGAGATAAATCCGTTATCAGTATGCGCAATGGCCCAGGAGGGAATATGCGCCCCCGTCCGCAATAGATCCTCGACCAACCCCAAATACTGCTGCTTGCTTTGCACGCGGGAACCCAGTTTCTCGGCACGTGCGCTCTCGAACTCAGGCCAAAAATCGTCGCTGCCGCGCAACCATTCTTCACGCCAGGTGGAAGTTATGTCCGGAGGGGCATCGATCTGGAAAACAGGCGCGGGCAATCTTAAGAACAAAAGATCGGTGTGCTGGCGCTCAGCAACAAACGTCCGGCTGTCCTGGTTGTAAGCTCGGTTTCGTAAAGCGTTATCAAAAGGGTACGGGATCATTTCAGCAAGCCGTCGAAATACATTGGAAAGCGATAACGGTTGACGCAATTGTCTGGTTTGCTCGTCGAAAGAAAGCACAAAGTCTCCGACTAACATCCCGATCGTCAGTGCTTGCGCCCGCTTCAGGTTAGATTCAAGTCGTTCCGCGTTGAATCGCACAGTATCAAACCACCACGCATCTGTTTCATTGAACCATTTGAGTAGCGCTGGATTGTCATGGCGATCGCGTGGCATGTAGGCGTCGTCGAGAATGGTCTCGATCTCCTCG
>JANNON010000538.1:0-8676 GCA_031399105.1 Blastocatellia bacterium
GGGATAATGTCATGGCTTAATTCAAAACTTAGTCCGGACTTGAGGAGCTAGATTGCGAAAACCTGAGGTAACGTCAGTTGCGACCAACCATAACATGAACCGGTTCAGCACGCCGAATACGCGTCTCTTGACTGGCACTGCTGATCGCCCTTTTTAGTTGCGCCAATCGTGCAGACTCTATCAGAAATCCCCTTGTCCTAATTGCGGTAGTACGAGCGATGGTAACCACCAACCCAGTTCTGGTGCCAGTGGAATCGGCCGCCAAAAAGCGAGCTTCCCTCGACTGTTTATGAGCCTTTATGCGTTGAATACATTCCCGGACGAAATGTCAGCAAACGTTCAGACATTCAGGAAAGAGTTAACTGGATTGACCGAATAGCTTTGCGGGATTGAAAGGTTCGATCTCAGGAATTGACAGTTAGAAGTAATGGCGCGCAAGTGTGCGCTGGTATGACTTCAATAATCATCCTGTAAGTTCTACGAATCCTTTGAATGCTGCCGCGCCTTATGAGCGGCTTCTTCCAGCTCCGTCACTGAAGCGATGAGAGCTTTCTCCTGATCGAGCAGGGTCCGAAGAGATTGACGGAAAATCCGCTCCGAGAGAAATACATCTTTGATTAACAGCTCGCGAAAAGTTTCAGCATCCCACTTCAACACTGTCGATGGTTCAACAACCCGAACTGAAGCCGATCGATTGATGCCACACAATACCGCCAGCTCACCCAGGATCGTACTCGACCCCGCAATGGTCAGGTGCATGTCACGTCCGTGACGTTCGACGAATACCTGAAGTTTGCCATCCAGCACCAGCAACACAAACGCCGGCGGGTCGCCCTCCTTGAAGAGAACGTCGCCGGCTGACACCTGCAGCACCTCGCCGGATTTCAACAACCGCCTGGCCCCATCGGGCGTGTAACCTTTGAACAACGGGAGACCCGTCAGGATCGAAACATATTGCTCACTCATGAGAAGCTCCTTCAAGAACCGCGTATCCTGGATTCCTGGCCCTGGGTGGACTCTACGAAACGATTGGAGTGTTTGTTTCCCGGTTCGTCATTAATCTCGAACGAGACGGAAACCGATAGCTGCCTGTTTATCAGTTGGAGAAACCCACGAACGCCGGGTTGCGGAGATGGCTTCGGGACCGCGAGATGGCTCTACGAAGGCACCGCCGCGTATGATTACCTGGCCCGGCGGAATCACCAACAGCGTGTTGCCGGGATAGGCTGCCGCCTTGGTGGAGGTCCACTCCCAGGCATTACCGATTAGATCGAGCACCCCAGAGCCTGAGGCGCCTTGCGGATATGTAGCAACTGGTTTAAGTGAGTTGGCATCCACATTGGCCCGTCCATCTAACCATTCGTTACCCCATGGATAGAGCGTGTTCTTAGATCCATTCCGTGCGGCGAACTCCCACTCTTCTTCCGTTGGTAGTCGATACTTCTGACTGTCGCGTTGCGAGCGCCACCCGGAGAAAGCATTGGCATCAGCCTGCGAGACGTTGGTTACAGGCCATTGTTCCTGCCCCGAAGGTGGCTTGCCGTTACTCCAGTAACTTGGCGCCGTGTATTTTGCTCCCGCTACGAAGTCCGCATACTCCGCGTTGGTAACTTCCGTCTTGTCCATCCAGAAATCCTTGACGCTAACGGAACGTGCCGGCGTCTGGCCCAGATCGTAAGGCTCCTTTGAACTGACGCTGGCCAGACCCATTTGAAAAGTGCCACCGTCGATTTTCACCATTTCGCCTTTACGCGTAACCGCCGGAGTTGGGCCAGGAGGACTGGGCGAGGGCTGTGAAATCGGAGGCTGCTTGGCCGTAGTTTGGCCAAACCAATTTGTTGAATAAAGAGCGATCACACCGCCGCCGACAATAACCACCAGGAGCAAACCGCCTCCCAGAATGATTGGCAGCATCAGACTCTTCTTCGGTTCAACCGCAGAACCGAAGGACGATTGACTTTGAGCCAGGCCAGACGCGGACTGTCCAAGCGACTGGTTCGAACGAAGAACAGTCACATCAGACAAGGCTGGGTCGACGCCAGCACCCGGTTGGAATCCGCCTTGCGATAGCGGACCGGCGGACTGATGTAGCAGACGAGATGGATCCTGGCTCAACTGTTGAGCCTGCGACGCATATTCCAACAGCTCTTGCCGCTGCTTTTCTTCCGTGATCCTCCGTTGCTCTTCTCTTTGCTCTTCTATAGCGGCGCGCTTAACTGCTTCTTCTTCGGAACGTCTGCGAGACTCTTCGGCCCGGCGCTGTACTTCCTCCATCTGCAGAGCGAGCTTTCGCGACTCTTCCTCTGCTCTTTGCAACGCGCCTTCGGCCTCTGCTCGTTTACGCGATTCTTCTTCGGCCCTCGTGCGAGCTTCCTCAGCACGCTGCTGAGCTTCAGCAATCTCGCGCGATAGGCGTTCGCCGTCTTGTGCCGCTTTCTTCTTTGCTTCCTCACCCTCGAGTTGCAGGCGGATCGACTCTTCCGCTCGCAGCCGATCTTCCTCCTCCTCCGCCTCTCGTCGCGCTTCCTCTTCTTGTGCTCTCCGGCGCACTTCCTCTTCAGCTCGAATGCGCGCTTCTTCGGCGCGACGCTGCGCTTCAGCTACTTCGAGCGCGAGCCTGTGCGCCTCATCCTCGGCACGCTTGCGGGCCACTACTTCTTCCGAACGTTTCCGTGTCTCGCTCTCAGCGATTAAACGCGCTTCCTCAGCACGTTCTTTCGCTTCTGTAACCTCTCTCGCAAGCCGAGTTGCCTCCTCAGCAACACGCTTTCTAGCTTCTTCTTCCTCTGCCTTTTGTCGTGCCTCTTCCTCGAGGAGCTTGCGTGCTGCCTCTTCTTCGGCCCGGCGGCGCTCTAAAGCCTCCTCTTCCCGCTTCCGCGCCATTACCTCTGCGTGGCGGCGAGAGGCCTCTTCCTCAGCAAGCTTGCGTGCGGCTTCTTCCTCAGCTTTTTTGCGGGCAGCCTCTTCCTCAGCTCGTTTGCGCGCGGCTTCTTCGGCCCGCAGGCGAGCCTCGTCCGCACGGCGTTGCGCTTCCTCAAATTCGCGCGCCAGACGATCTGCTTCGTCTTCAATGCGCTGCTGAGAATCCGTACGAGTCTGACTTTCCCAGGAAGGCTGGCCGATAGACTCGGTGCCAAGCACCGTGCGCTCTGTATCTCCCGGTTCGTAACGCACGGTCGCATTACCAAGATCCCGGGTTATTTCTCTGGAGATACGCGCTAAATCCGACCTTGCTTCGTCAACTGCTACGCGAAACTCTTCAATCAGCTCTTCGACCGAAGACATGCGTTCATCGCGCTTCTTCGCAAGCGCACGGTCAACGACGGATTCGATAGCAGGCGGAATATTTACGCCGCGCTCGAGAAAGCGCGGCGGCTGATCCTGCAAGTGCTTCTTCATGATTGCGGGCATTGTCGGTCCTTTAAAAGGAACGTCTCCCGCAAGCATCTGATAGAGAATCACGCCGAGACTGTAAATATCGGCGCGCGCGTCCGGCTCGTCGTCAGACCAGAGCTCTGGCGCCATGTAATAAGGGGAACCCATCAACCCGGTCGTTTGGGCTGCGACAAAAGATCCTAGAAGTTCGCCTGACTTGATTTTTGCCAAGCCGAAATCAAGGACCTTTACCGCATCGCTTAACGGCACATCTTCCTGCATCATGACATTCAGGGGTTTGAGATCCCGGTGAACGATTCCCTGCCGGTGGGCCGCGCCAACTCCCGCGCAGAGGGCTGTCATGATTTCCAATGCTGGTTCAACTGCTAGCCGCCCCTCAGCCGTCAGCATGTCCTGCAAAGATCTTCCTTTGATGAGATCCATCACCAGGTACGGCATCTTCCCGCCAACAACGCCGAAGTCGGTGACGTTCACTATATTTCGGTGACCGATGCGGGCCGCGAGCATCGCTTCCTGACGGAAACGGGTGGCCAACATCGGATCGTTGCCCACCAGATCCGGCAGGATCACCTTGATGGCGTAGGTTGTTTTTAGGAAGACGTGGCGTGCTCGATAGACGACACCCATGCCACCTTGACCAAGACGCTGCTCGAGCTGATAGCGGCCATCAAGTATGGTATCGCCTGCAATTGAAGATGTAAGTTCGCTACCGTCGGTGGGACAGTTGTTGAATTGATCCGGGAAGCAATGCTTACAAGCCTGACATTCTTTCATTTGGTGACTTGGTTCACCTGAGGCAGGTCAGTGTCCACAAAGCAAAGAACAGAGATCGAAAGGCCCGATAGCGCGTTCTGCATGAGAAAGCCTCGCGACAAAATGTGCATTGGCATATTCGAGACAAGATTTTGTTAAGAGCGCTCGGCCTGTTCTAAACACTATGAACACTAGAGAATCGATGCGATCCAAAAAAATTATAACGGCTCAACGACTAGCAGGCAAGAACTTGCACTCTTGTTGTTCTGAGTTCGAGCAAGGATCGCACCAGGCTTTCGCCGGCTAACGACTCGGATTTAATAGTTGTACATCTCCCGGGAAATCTGGGGCATAATTGTATTGACAATCAATAGGGCGCCGTTTAAATTTTCGAAGCTTCTTCGCCTCAGTTAAAGACCCAGTTGTTCTCACGACCGACGCGGAAGAGGCACGCACCTTCAATTGGATTCGTGAATTCGTTCGAATTTTCAGCTCTCGTCAGCGACAGCCAATATACGTACTGCTATCGCTCCCACATACCCGACGACCAACCGTTCATTCAATCTTCAAGGAGTTTCGCCTGTGAAAAAGCAAGTTAGCCCGATGCGCTTATTAACCTATGTAGCCATTTTCGTTTTCGTCTCACTGCAACCAGCACGGAACAGCTTCGCGCAGGATTATGTGACTGGCTCATTCGAAGGGGAAGTGAAAGACAGCGTTACGGGAAGCCCCATCGCTGGAGCTACCGTACGGATTATAAATCTGGAGACAGGCGTCCCAGTCGCCAAGCAAACAGACGCGAGTGGCCGGTTTCGCCAGGGCCTTCTCCCGCCTGGCGACTACAGCATCACAATTGCGAGACAGGGTTACGTCACACAGATCCTGCAAAGATCTTTGCCGGCATTGAGACCCACAGTAGTTCTGCCTCCAGTTCCGATGGTGGCTGAAGGAACGGCTGTGGCTACCGCGACTCCGACTCCAACTGAATCTCCCTCGCCCGGCGCAACTACCCAGCCAAGCACAGGCGGCACAACCCAAACACTTCCGGCGACCTCTGCCGGAATTAACGAGGAGATGAATCTCTTCGATGCGCGTCGCGGCGGTACCTATAACGAAAAAGAGGTTTCTACGCTGCCCCTGGGAGGCACGACGCTGACTCGCACTTTTGATGAATTAGGACTGCTGTTGCCGGGTGTAGCCCCGCCTCCGAAAACCCTCGGCGTCGTCGCCGGTCCCGGCGTGGGAGCCGGAGTAGGATCCGCCGGTCAGTTCGCAGTCAATGGCATGCGCTCGCGTGCAAACAACTTTACCGTCGATGGATCGGACAACAACGACGAAGACATTGGCGTACGGCGCCAGGGATTCTTTTCGCTCGTGCCGCAATCGATTGAGTCCATCAAAGAGTTTCAGATGATCACCTTGCTTGCGCCCGCGCAATACGGCCGGAACTTCGGCGCACAAGTCAACGCGATCTCAAAGTCGGGCGGCAACGAACTTCATGGAACCGTGTACGGCTTCTTTAACTCGAGCCAACTGAATGCACGCAACTTCTTCGATACCGCGAATGGCAACGCAACGTCTTCATTGCGCAGCCAGACCGGGCAAGCAGTCCTGGACTGCACGGGCGTCACAAACGCGGCTTGCGTAACGCGCAACACGCCGATCTCGGTTACGAATCAGAGTGGCGGTGAAGACTCGTTCACCTCCGGACAAACCGGATTTGTGCTCGGCGGACCAATCAAGAAGCAGAAGGCTTTCTTCTTCGTCTCGTACGAACGACAGATTCTCAATGCTTCAAGAGAGGCCAGCTTTGCAGTGCCAACGGTCGATCAGCGCGGCATCTTTCGTAGTGGCGCGACCGGCTTTTATCTGGATTGCCTTGACGCTAATCCAGGATTCAATCTTTCCAATTGTACGACGGCTAACCGCAATCAATTCTTTCAGGACTTTGGGTTCCCGACCGAGATTCACGGTGATGCAGTTTTCAGTCTCTTCCCTTACGCGAACAATCCGAACGGAATTTATGGAGTAAACACTTTTACTCAAACCTTGCCGGCCAGTGCGCGAGGAAACGTAGCTTCGGGGAAATATGATCAGAACTTCAATCTATGGGGACGGCAACACACCTTCACGGCGCGCTACAACTTCACCCAGGACGAGCGCGACATTCCGGTTACTGGTGAAGCACTTTTCTCAGCCCTGCGTCCGCGCGTGAGAACGCAAAACTTCTCCACGTTTCTGACTAGCGAACTAACTGACTCGATGTCCAACGTGCTGCGACTTTCATATGGCCGCACACGTCTGGTATTCGATGAGATTCGCGATCCGTACCTGATCCCGAGTGAAGTTTCTCCCAATTCGCCATTTCTGCTGAACGCACGTCGACTTCAGAATGACACTCTTCCTGCGGACATTGGAATTCCCAATGCAGGCCCGGTGTTGATCAGGCGTCTGGGAACTACTGAGTGCGGTGGCGGTGACTGTATTTTTGGCAATGGCATCGGACGAGTGGGACAAGTCAACGTAGCTGGGTTTAGTCCGATTGGCGTTGACGTTGATTACTTCCCTCAACGCCGTGTCGATAACACCTATCAAGTGGCCGACATGGTGAGTTATCGCAGAGGAGATCACAACATCGCGTTTGGCGTGGACTTTCGCCGGGTTGAGTTGAACAGCGATCTGCCGCGCAACTCGAGGACGCGGCTGACTTTTAACGGAACGCCTGAATTGGATACCAATCCAGCCAATCCAAATCTCTTCACCGGGAACTTCCTGACTGGGGCCGATCTGGCGGCTGCAGGCGCTCCGAGTGGTGCGTTCCTTTCGCTCGCCACTACCGGATCCGGCATCGGACTCCGCTACTACGAAACCAATTTGTTCATTCAGGACGAGTGGCACATTCGTCGGAATCTCTCAGTAAATTTTGGACTCCGTTACGAATACAATACGCCGCCCAGAGAAGTTAATAACCTTATCGAAAGGACATTCACCGATCCTGCGCTAAACAATCCTAACGTGGCAGACCTGCGGGTGTTCCTTGATGGACGCACCAAGATCTTCGATCCGGATAGAAACAACTTTGCGCCGCGGATCGGACTTGCATGGTCGCCGAATTGGTTTGGTTCTGAACGCACTACGGTCATTCGGGCAGGTTACGGAGTGTTCTCTGACCAGATCCTTGGCGCCGTGGTCAGCCAATCGCGCAACGTCTTCCCAAATTTCGTCACCGTCAACACCGGCGGGTTCAACTCGGCGTTTGGAGGTTCCACGATCTTTGATTATTTCAATCCGGCACGTGGCGGCATCTGTATCGGCGGCGATTGTGTTAACCAGTTTCGCACTCTAGTGCAACCGGGCACGCTGAATACACTCAATCCAAACTTGTCTCTTGCTGCTGTGTTGCAAGTTTTTGCAAGCGGTAATGCATTTCCGAATGCAGTTACCGTCACGCTCCCGGAACGTACCATCAAGACACCATCGGCTGAGCAGTTCTCAGTCACTTTCGAGCAGCAGCTAACGAGTGGCCTGGCGATGTCCGCCGCTTACGTCGGCACGCGAGGACATAACCTGCTGCGCGCATCCACTCCAAATCTCGGGCCCAACAACGTGCTGGTGGCGTTTGATGCCGGCGCGCAGATCGGCTATGGAAGTTTGCAACCCGTACTGCTGGGAACTGCCCTCGCTCCTGGTTCTACAAACACGAATAACTTTGATCGACCGTTCCAGGACATCGGCCCTGTCTACATCTATAAGAGCAGCTCCAGCTCCAAGTACGACGCCTTGCAATTGCAATTGCGTGGACGCTACAACTTCCTTGGATCGACGCAGTTCCAGGTGAACTACACTTATGGTAAAGCCACCGACGACTCGTCCGACGTTTTCGATCTGGCTGGCTCGTTCGCGCTTCCGCAGAACAGTTTGACGCTGGCCGGCGAAAGCGCGCCCGCGAATTTCGACGCGCGCCATCGCGTTTCTTCAAACTACATCTCAGACCTTTCGAGCTGGGGACGTTCGAACTCGTTTCTGCATGCGATCTTTGATGGCCTCGAGGTTTCGGGTACCGGCACTTTCCAAACCGGGCAACCGTTCACGGTCAACAGCATCTATGACGTGAACCTTGATGGAAACCTGACCGACCGATTGAACACAACGACAGGAATCGTCTCAACGGATGACCGCAGTCAGCCGTTTCGTTTAACCGTAAATCCATTGACCATGTTGGCGCCTATCGGGCGAGATGGCTCGGTTGCGCGCAACTCGTTCCGCAGTACGAACCTCTGGGTAACCAACGCAGCGCTGGTTAAGACGATTAAGGTTTCGGAAGGTATGAAACTTATTTTACGCGCCGAGGCCTTCAATCTCTTCAATCGCACCAACTTTGGAATTCCAGTCAGGTTACTGGAGTTCCCAAGCTTCGGGCGCTCGACCGACACGGTGACTCCAAATCGCCGCATTCAATTCGGGGCAAAACTGGTGTTCTAGGATGTTCGAGCGTCTGGTCTTAGTTAAGTCAGTACCGTAACGCGG
>JANNON010000601.1:0-2623 GCA_031399105.1 Blastocatellia bacterium
TTGGGAAGGGCGGTTTACCCTCGCATCAATCTTGCAGGAAAATAGCGGGGGTAAACGCCCTTCCCAACCTGCAAATTAGCCAAACATGCCTCTTGATCTGAAGCTTAAGTGCTTGCTATCAAAGCTGAAAGTTTTTCCTTAGAATCACCGCATGACTTTTGGACGACAGTTGCTCGCTCGATACATCGTCGGAGCGGCTGTTCCTTACATCTTCCTGACACTTGCCTTACTAACGGCAATCCTTTTCGCACAACAAGCCGGGCGTTTCGCGGAAGTTGCGCTTTACGCCCAGGTACCTTTCTCGCTTCTCGGACAAATTGGCGCCGCCTTGCTGCCGGGCGTACTGGTTTTCAGTATTCCCACTGCAGTTCTGGCCGGAATAATTATCGGCTATGCGCGCATGGGCAGCGATAGCGAGCTGGTTGCGATGCGCGCTGCCGGTGTCGGCACGTGGACGATGATGTGGCCTCTACTCGTCATTGGCGTTTTGGCAACCTGTGGGGCCACCTACATCCACATGAAAGAGGCTCCTCGCGCCGCTCGCGACATTCGCAAAGCCGCTATCCAGGGCGCGCTGCGAAAGCTGGACTCTCCAGTTGAACCGCGAACCTTCACAACTGAGATTCCGAAGTTCGTTATCTACGTTCGCGATGGAAACAAGGTGAGTGGCTCGTGGGGACGCGTGTTCATCTATACGGAAGAAAATGGTGCGGTGCGTGTGGTCACAGCCCGCTCGGGAAGAATAGATTCATCGACAGATAAGTCAGAACTGGTCTTGAGCGATTCGGTCGCGACGAAGCTTCCGGTTGCCGGCGCTGCCGACCAGAACTATGTAGTCGAACGTTTTGACCAATTACGCATTGCTATCAACACCGGTCGCAGCGCATTACTGGAGCGCTTGAACAAGGATGAAATCAGCTCCGACGAGCTGGACTGGTCTGATTTAGAGCAGCGCGCCTACGGCGGAACGGTGGAACAGCAAAGAGAGGCTCAGCGGACGCTGCACCGGCGACTGGCTTTGTCTAGTTCCCCATTTTTGTTTGCGATTCTTGGCGGTGCAATTGGGATCAGAGTAAAGCGCGGAGGCCGCGGCCTTGGCATCTTGCTTTCACTCGCCGTGGTGGTCGTCTACTACCTGGTTTCGCTGTTCGGGGAATCATCAGCCCGAGCGGGAACAGTTTCTCCAGTAGTCGGTGCCTGGTCCGCCACCGTCTTGATAGCGTTGGTCACTTTAATTCTGCTGACCATCCATCGCTTGCCCGGAATCTCCCTGGCCTGGAATCCTCTCGCGCGGTTCAACAAGAAGAAAGCCGCTCCACGGGCGCGAGCTGAAGACCGAACTGTTGGGGCTGGACGTTCAGGATTTCCCAGCCTGCTCGACATCAGCCTGTTTCGGACCCTTTCCATCAGTTTTCTCTTGGGATTTGTCGCCCTTGTTTCTATCTTCGTAATCTTCACGCTATTTGAAATGTGGCGTTTCATCGCCAGCAATCGCGTGGGTTTTGGAGTCGTCAGTCGCTACCTGCTGTTCTTGCTACCTCTAGTAAGTGTTGAAGTGTTTCCGGCGACGATGCTGATTGCCGTGCTGGTCACCTACGCTTTGCTGGCGCGCCGAAGGGAAGCGGTCGCGTGGTGGGCAAGTGGCCAGAGTGTTTATCGGCTGATGGTGCCGGGCTTGTTGTTTGCGCTCGCCGCCGGAGCTGGCACCTGGCTGATCCAGGAACATCTCATGCCTTCGGCCAACGTGAAACAGGATGCGCTGCGAGCGCAAATTCGAGGAGGAGAGGCCAGAGCCGTCACTGGAACCGGGAAGCAATGGCTCGCGTCGCTGGAAACTAACCGCCTTTACTCCTACGAGTTCGACGAACAAGCTCAGGTATTGCGTGAGCCAGTGATTTATGAGTTTGATGCCGCCGGTGTCCACCTCACCGCAATCAGCAAAGCCGAGCACGGATTCTGGACGGCCAGTGATCGGCTCATGTTGAACAACGCGGAGGTGCTGTCTTTGCGAGGACTTGAAGTGGATCGGAAGCTCGTGCCAGCCTCAGAAGTCGCGCGCGTTGAACCAGCCCAGATCTTCAAACCTACGATCGATAAGCCTTCGCAGTTAAGCTCGACTGGTTTAAGCACTTATTTAAAGTCAGTAAAGCGCCGTGGAATGGAGGCTTCGACGTTAGCGTTGGCGCTGCATCGGAAATACGCGACGCCGTTTGGCGCGCTGGTAATGGCGTTTATTGGGATACCGCTGGCGCTCTCTTTTGGAAGAAAAGGCGCCGTCATCGCACTAGTCGTTGCCGTTGGGGTCAGCGTGGCTTACCTCGGCGTTGGCGGTGGATTCCAGCAACTGGGTAACTATGGATTGCTGCCGCCAGCCGTAGCTGCCTGGTCACCGCCAGTGATCTTTGCGGCGGCTGGAACTTATTTCTTGTCCCGACTGCGCACCTGATCGGCGATGCAGAACTAGAGCAGCAATCTGTGGGCTAGCTTTGCCACAGAAAGAGCACGCATGATTTGCCGCTGGGGATTACCTCTCATTCATCCCAACCTTCAGGTTGGGGACCATCGAACCAAATAAGACTTAGGCAACCATTTCAATGGTAACAATATACTTGGCTCATCAATG
>JANNON010000620.1:0-14480 GCA_031399105.1 Blastocatellia bacterium
GGTAAACAGACTACGGGGCACGATCAAAGTGTGTGCAGTTAAGGCGCCGGCATTTGGAGATCGACGAAAAGCAATTTTGGAAGATTTGGCCGTTCTAACTGGGGGCCGCGTGATTACCGAAGATCTGGGAATCAAACTCGAGAATGTTCAACTCGCGGATCTTGGGACAGCCAAGCGCGCTGTCGTTGACAAGGAAACGACCACGATTGTGGAAGGCGGTGGTGACAGCCGGGAGATTCAAGGTCGCGTAGCAGCAATCAGGAGACAAATTGATGAAACCACGTCGGATTACGACCAGGAAAAACTGCAAGAGCGGCTGGCGAAACTTGCTGGCGGCGTAGCGGTGCTTCGCGTTGGCGCCCCGACGGAAACCGCTTTGAAGGAGATCAAAGCGCGTGTTGACGATGCACTCAACGCCACCAAGGCGGCTGCGCAGGAAGGCATCGTTGTGGGTGGAGGCGTCGCGCTCATCCGTGCGGCGAAGACGCTCGACAGTTTGGCTGACGAGGATCCGGATGTGATTACCGGAATTGATATCGTGCGGTCGGCGCTCGCCGAGCCTCTCCGTAGAATTGCTGAGAACGGCGGCTTAGACGGCGCTGTCGTCGTGGGCAAAGTGCAAGAGATGAAAGGAACCCGTGGATTCAACGCTGCGACCGGTGAGTTTGAAGATTTGGTTGCCGCTGGAATCATCGATCCGACCAAAGTTGTCCGCACGGCTTTACAGAACGCAGCATCAATCGCTGGTCTATTGCTGACCACAGGTGCGGCAATTACTGATGCACCCGAACCAAAGAAGAAGACACCGGCGATGTCCGGAGGAGGAGGCGAAGATTACGACTACTGATTCGTAACAGTTGGTTTGGAACGTTACACATTCTTGCCAATTGACTCAATACAACCGGTGAGTTGGCGATAAATTTGCAAGCGCTCCGCCCAATGGAATGTTGTTGCATTGAAACGCAACGGCGAATATGCTCAAAGGCATCTAACTCGCGAGTTAGATCCCCAGTTTGAATTGAAAATTGATACTAGTTCCCTCCAGCTTCTGTCATGAAATCAATCAAACAAGCATTAACGGTTCGAGACAGAAGAGGGTATTCAAATGGCTGACTTAGGGGCATATAAAGATAAGTTCGGCGAGACGGGCCAACGCGTATTGGAGTATGCGATGGATGAGTCGCGCCGGCGCGATCAAAATTTCGTAGCCGTTGAACATATTCTGCAGGCCTTGATTCATGAAGAACCCGACATGTTCAACTCCGCGATGCGCGAACTTTCGCTTGACCCAGTCGGCGTAAAAATGGCGATTGACCGCCGACTTGAAAGCATTCGTCAACAACACATCGGCAAGGGGGTCCGTATCTCCCCTGAGACCACTGATTTGTTTAAGCGGTCAATGGAGCGAGCGAAGACGCAGGGACGGAAAACCATCGAGGCGACTGATATTTTTGAAGCGCTTACTAATTATGAAAGTCTGTTTGTTGAAGTATTGAAAACGATGGGCGCCACGCCGGAAAACGTGGCCGAGAATGTCCGTGCGCAGGTTCAAAAGCGCGAGCACGAAGAAGAGCAGTATCGAAAGAAGTTCGAGCTCCCACCTTACTTAAAACATTTTGGCGTATCGCTGAACCGGCTGGCACGCGCCGACAAGATTGCGCCGACGATCGGACGCGAGAAAGAGATTCAGCAAATCGTCGAGATTCTGTGCCATCGCGAGCGCGCTAACTCACCAATGCTGGTGGGAGAGCCTGGCGTTGGTAAGACTGCAGTCGTGGAAGGGCTCGCGCGCATGATTGAGCTCGAGCCGGAAAAAGTACCGGCGCGCCTGCGCGGTTCGCACGTCGTGCAACTGCAAATGGGTGGACTGGTTGCAGGGACCATGCTGCGAGGCATGTTCGAAGAGAGGATCAAGGGAATTATTGACGAGGTTAAGGACCGCGACAATTTGATCCTTTTCATCGATGAGGCCCACACAATTATGGGCGCAGGTGCGGCGCTCGGTACTTCGTCAGACGCAGCGAACATGTTCAAGTCTGCGTTGGCGCGGGGCGAAATGCGGATTGTGGGCGCTACTACTATCACCGAGTACAAAGAGTACATCGCTGAAGATGAAGCTCTCGCTCGTCGTTTTAGATTAGTGAAAGTGGTTGAACCAACCATCAGCGAAACCAGAGAGATATTGCTCGGACTTCGGCCTCGACTGGAACGAAATTACTCCGTGAAGATCTCTGACGATGCAATCAATACAGCGCTGGAGATGGCTCCGAAATACATCCGCAATCTGCATCTGCCGGACAAGGCAATTGGCTGGCTGGATACCGCTGCGGTCAAGGTCGAGATCAACGAACCAAATACGCTGGTGGTGAAACCCGAACACGTTATAGACGTGATCTCCCAGGAGTCGCGCATTCCTCGCGACATGATTTTCCGCGATACCAGCGATCGCTTCCTGATGACGGAAGCGATGTTGGGCCAGCGCGTGATCGGTCAGAAACAGGCGATCAAAGCGGTCGCTCAACGTTTGCGACTAAATAAAGGTCCGTTGAAAGAGTCGCATTACAAACCTGATGGCGTACTCTTGTTCCTTGGACCAACCGGCGTCGGAAAAACGGAGTTGGCGAAGGCTGTCGCCGAGTTCATGTTTGGCGATGAGGAAAAGATGGTCCGCATCGACATGTCTGAATACAGTGATGGTACGGTGAGTGTCGAAAAGCTGATCGGCATGCCACGTGGCATTGTCGGATCGGAACGCGGTGGCATTCTCACTGAGCAATTGCGGGAGAACCCGTATACCGTTTTACTGTTGGATGAAGTCGAGAAGGCTTCACCGTACCTGATGAATCTCTTCCTGCAAGCGTTTGACGAAGGTTGGCTGACGGATGGACGCGGCAAGAAGGTTTATCTGTCAGATGCAATCGTGATCATGACTTCTAATCTCGGGTCCGACAGCTTCAAGAGATTTGAGAAGCCACTGGGATTTGGAATGAAGACCGCGACCGACGTTCGCGCTGTCAGTAACGAAGTAATGAAGGCCGCGGAGCAGAGATTCTCGCCCGAGTTCCGAAATCGTATTGATGAAATTATTGTTTTCGCTCCCTTGACGATGGATGAGGTTCGGCAGATTGCGAAAATCTACCTCGACAAGTTGCGACGGCAGATGGAGCGGCAGGGCAAAGCGGTGGAAATTTCGGAAGAAGCCCTGAACTTGCTCACCGAAAAGGGTTTCAATACAGCATATGGCGCTCGATTTCTCAAACGCCACATTGATGAGAAAGTGAAACTGCCGATTACAGCGATGTGGAAGACTGCTTCAAGCTTCCTGGTTGATGCAGAAGATGGCGAGACCGTTGTGAAACCGCTCGTCGGTACAAACGCGAATCTCAATTGAGTCAACCAGCCATGGTCAAAAGAGAAGGCTTCAATGTTCAATGCATTGAAGCCTTTTTCGCTATCGTTAAACTGGGTAGCCGTGATCGCTCACAATAATTCGCCTCGTCCGTGGTAAATTCAGGCCGCACTTATGAAGAACTTCAGATTGATTAACATCTTGGTTCCCCTGTTTTTTCTGCTGTTGCCCGTCGCTCTCGTGGCGCAAGAGACTGCCCCCTCGCCCAGCCCAACGCTGTCGGACTCTGATAAAAAAGCGGAAGAGATCGTCAAACGAGCAATCGAGGTGGTGGGCGGTAATGCTTTTCTTAATGTGCGGACAGTGATCGGCCGGGGTTTCTTCACACCATATCAAGAGGGCGTGCCCCAACTGCCCAGTCGCTTTCTTGACTACATTGTCTTTCCAGATAAGGAACGTACGGAGTTCTCGGGAGGCGGCGCCAAGATCATTCAATCCAACGCCGGTGAAACTGGCTGGATATTTGATGGGGCAGCTCGCACGATTAAGGATATGAAGTCGCAGCAGATTGAAGACTTCAAACGGAGCATGCGCACCAGCGTCGAGAATATTTTGCGTGGCTGGTGGCGTAAAGAGGGTGCGACCCTAAAGTATGTCGGCCGGCGCGAAGCCGGTCTGGCCATGCGAAATGAGACGGTGCGGCTTACCTATCCTAATGGGTTTTGGATCGAGTACGAGTTTGGCGCCCGCGATGGATTGCCAGCCAGAATCATCTACATGCAGACACGCAAGCGGGCCGATAACGATGAGGAGGCCGAGTCCCTTGAAGAAGACCGCTTACAAAAACCAATCACGATCAACGGCGTAACCGCGCCCTGGGTAATCGATCACTTCACCAACGGCTTTCAAACCAGCCGTATCAATTACGAGTCGATTGACTATAATCAGCCTGTGCCTGATTCGCTCTTTGCCAAACCGGACAATATTAAAAGTCTGAAGTAAGGTGTCAGCCTCGCTCGCAAGGCCTTCGGCACGGCATTCCGCCGGTCCTGTGACTGGCAGTAGCGCTGGCTCGAACAATCGTTGTATTTCTTCCATCTCATTCCTCGCATGATCCACCAATCCTCAGAAAGGGAAAAGAACTTACTAATGAGCATGACAACCTTAAAAAACCTGGCTTGTTTTGGGGTGTTCCTGGGAATGCTGGCCTCGTGTGAAGTAACAATGGCCCAGCCCGCAACTGATCGTCCTCAAGCTCCCACACCGTTAGTGGCCTTACCTAATCCCGTTGCCGTTTTTTTGGGTGCCGAGTTCTATCAAGCCGGCGGGCGGGATTTGGTTCGCTATCGCTACCAGATTGATAACTTCACAGCGTATCCCTCGTCGCTGTTTGTGGCTGCGCCTAAACTGCCGCCCTGCGGCGCGAACAATAACTCCTCGCGAACCTGGGTGGAAATTTACAATCAGTACGGCAAACGTCTGTATGGCTTTTGCGCGCTGAAGACGCCTGCTGAACTTGGTCAACTATGGTTTGCTCTTGAAACCGCCGAGATACCACCAAGTTGGATTTACATTGAGTTCAACGATCGCCTTACAAATACGAAGTACAAATCCAATCTCGTTGAGACGACGATGTAGAACGGGATTTTGCCTGAACGACCGATCCAGTTCATTCACGGTCTCCGCCCATTTTGTTAACCAGGAAGAGTCAGTGCGCGCGATCTACGCAGGTCTTAGCGCCTGGCACGTGAGTCTCGCGCCGGAAGAGTAGATGTGGGCCGGGTAGCGATTCGATCCGTCAGTAATGGCAGCGGATTGATTGCGCCGCCTGAAGAATAAACTCCAAAGTGCAGGTGCGGCGGTGTACCTTGCGCGTTGCCAGTGGTTCCAACGTAACCGAGCACTGTGTCCCTCGAGACCGGGTCTCCTTCGCTCAGGCGTTCTGCGTAAGAATCGAGATGAGCGTAGTAATAGACCCTGCCGCCTGCGCCGATCACTGAAACCGTCTGACCTCCAAGGCTGTTCTCTCCAACCCTGATCACATATCCGTCGGTGGCGGAAATGACTGGGGTGCCGCGAGGCGCGAAAATATCCTGTCCCTCATGTTTTCGGTCGGCTCCCCGAGTCGCCTGCCAGGTGTTCGTGATTGCCCGCTTTACCACGTTTTTGACTGGCATGGAAAGTTGCGTGTCGGGCTCTTTGGTATACAGGCGAGCCACTCGCGAATACAGAAGCAGCCGATCAGTAAGCGGCTTTGTAATGCCCGCGAAGAAAGCCCAGTTGATTAGCAACAGCGCCACAGCGAATCCTAACAACCCCCACAAGATAAGGCGCTTTTTCATGCCTTTGTGCGATGCAACTGTGTGGGTCAGAGTTGGCACCGTTGCAGAAATGCCTGTAACCAAAAGACAGGGCGTGCTTTGTACGTTGTTACTTGGTGCTTGGTTCTGAGACGGCTTGAGCGCTGCCGCTTAGTTCTAACCGTCACGACCTTTCCTTCATTGGAAGAATCTGGAAACTATTAGCCCGTACTGAAGCTGTACCAATTCATCACTTACTGAGGCCCATTGGTCACAAAGTTTGCCAAGGTATGCACGTCGTTAAGCTATGAATGCGCCTGCCTAACTCTGCAAACCGTCTAGATCCCGAGCGGGAGAGCGAACAACCCGAAAGCGGCCTTAGGCTTTTAGACCAATCAACCTCAAATCGATAAGGAGTGCAGATTATGAAAACGGATGCATTAGCTGGTCTTTTGAAAGCAGCGGGGCTGCAGAAAGAAAGTCATAAGGCAAGATTCATTTCGCTGGGCAGCAGATTTTTTGCGCTGACTCTCGCGTCGCTTTTTCTGGCAACGATAGCCGTGGCCCAAATCCCGAGCACCGGCAAGGTCACCAGAGTAACAATCAAATCGGCAGTGTTGGGAGAGGAACGTTCCATCCTTGTGCGTACGCCGGTAGGTTACGACACAAACAAAGTGAGCTACCCGGTTCTTTATCTTACCGACGGCGATGCTCATATCGGACATACGGCTGGGACTCTCAGTTTCCTGGCAAACAACGGACGCACGTCCGAAATGATCGTGGTGGGGATCACCAACACAGATCGCACGCGCGACTTAACGCCCGTGAAGTCATCCGCAAAGAATGCCGCCGGTGCCGCTCAGTTCCCAACTAGTGGCGGGGCAGACAACTTTCTGAAGTTCATTGAAACGGAACTGATTCCGTTAATCGAAAAGAGCTACCGTGTACAGCCTTATCGAATGCTAGCCGGGCATTCTCTCGGCGGTCTTTTCGCGATTCATGCGATGGTGGCCCGACCGGGTGTTTTCAATTCCTATGTGGCAGTCAGTCCTTCGCTCCAGTGGGAGAACCAGGAAGCGCTCAAGCGTGCTTCAGAGTTTCTGAAAAATCAGAAAGAGCTGAAAGCCACATTATTTGTGTCGCTCGGTAATGAGCCAGGGGCGATTGGTGAAAGCTTTGATAGCTTCAAAGAAGTCCTGACAAAGACTCAAATCAAGAATTTTGAGTGGCAGGCAGAAAAGATGACCGACGAGGATCACGGTTCGGTTGTTCTACGTAGCCATTATGCGGGACTTCGCAAAGCCTACGATGGCTGGCAAATACCGCGCGATGCGCAGACTGGTGCGATTGCGGGTGGCTTGAAGGGTGCTGATGATCATTATCAATGGCTGAGCCAAAAGTTCGGTTACAAGATTCCCACGCCTGAGAATGTGATCAATCTGGTGGGCTATCAGCACTTGTTCGCCGGACGAGACGATGAGGCGATCTCGACTTTCAAGGTCAACGTGGAACGTTATCCCGGTTCAGCAAATGTCTATGACAGTCTTGCTGAGGCGTATGAGAAGGGCGGCAAGATGGATCTGGCGGCGCCGCTCTATCAAAAGGCGCAGATGGTAGGGCAGCAGAATAACGATCCGAATCTAGCCGTCTACCGTGCTAATTACGAACGAGCAAGCGAGAAGATGAAGGGTACTCAAGCTGCAAAGAGCGCTCAGGAGAAGTAAGAAATTACCTGGACGTCTTCGCCGCCGGCGCTGCGAGAGCGCGATCAATCGCCTCTCGCAGCCCTTCGGCAGTTAAATTCAGCAGCATTCTTCCGTTAACGAAAATAGTGGGCGTTCCTTCTATCCCGTAAATCTCACCCTCCTGAATATCCTTCCGCACTTCTGCCGCAAAAGCATCTCGGTCCAGAGCCAGATCAAACTTAGTTCGATCCAAACCGAGCTCGGTCGCATACTTCTTCAATGATGGCACGTCAAGCGCGTTCTGGCGCTTAAACAACAAGGCTACGTATTCGAAAAACTTACCTTGCGCATTCGCAGCGTTTGCAGCTTCCGCCGCCTTGTGAGAGTTAGGGTGCATGTTGAGCGGGAAGTCTCGCACAACGAAACGGACCTTTGTGCCGTAGGCCTTAAGCGCCTCCTCGATCACCGGATGCATGGCAGCGCATGACGGGCATTGAAAGTCAGTGAACTCAACGATTGTGACTGGTGCATTGACTGGTCCACGAGAGGGATCGTCATCGACGCTAATGGCCTGTACTGGCGGTTCGGGCTCAGAGATCAGCAAACGAATGTCAGCACCCTTTCGCAGCCGAACCGCTAACGCGCGTTCAAGGCGTTGTGTTTCCTGGGCCTGCAGGTAGTTCGCCACTTGCACTTTCACCGAGTTCAAATCGCCCGGTATTCTGGCTTTGTTTTCTTCGTAGAACTTGCTTACCGCGGCATCGCTGGCCGGCTTGACCTTATCGCTTACTTCGCTTCGCACAATCACCTCTGGACCAATGTTGCGGCGATTAGCTTCCGCGAGCAAAAGCATGTTGGTGATCACTTGATCAAGCGCATCCATCTCCACTTCAAACGCAGCCAAACGCAAACGATAAATGATCGGCTTTAACCGTTCGAGCAGTGTGCCAGCCGTTACAGCACGTCCGCCGACCGTTACTACCACTGCATCGGGAGCGAGATTGGGCTGGTTCAGATTCGCGCCCATAACCACGGGATGAGAAGTGCGCAGGCGTTTGACGAATTCGGCAGAGAGTGCCGCTTCCCGTTCGTTCTTCAGGAAAGCTACCACCTGTGGTTTGGCTGCAGCCGGATCCAACCCACCGAGCTGGTCCTTGTTCTCATCGATGAACTTCTTAATCTCAGCCTCGGACGGATTCACAATTCGCTTGAGGACTTCCAGTTCGTACACCTGATTCGTTCGCAGGTTTCGCTTTCTTGCCTCGCCTTCCAACAGCATCGTGTTGATCTCCATCTCAAGCACGCGCTGCCGCGATTCGGCCAGCTTCTGGTCCAGAGTCTCAACTGCTTCGGCTACCTGCGGATCAATATCTGAAGTTGTAATAGTCTGCCCGTTAACAATCGCCAGACGGATTGGCTGACGCGGTTGAGGTGGAGCAGGCTTCGCCACGGGTGAAGGCAAAGGTGTGGGCCGCGAGACGGCGGGCTTGGGCGCGGCGGGCTGCGAGGTACCTCTCCTGCGATTCGTCTGAGTAAAAGCAACCGATGCCGAAAGGAGCAGCAAACAGAGGATGGAAAGGGCTTTTTGGGGATTCATGATTGTCGGTTTGAGCAGGTTAAATTGATGCCGAAGCAAGCCAGTTAGAGTACAGACAAACGGGCGGCGTTGCCATCTGAGACAACGCCGCAGTAGATGAGTTCGATTGAGAGGTGTTAGCGATAGCGAATGATGCTGCGCCTGCGGGGTTTTACCGGCGTACGCACTGCAAGTAGATTCTTGTGTCGCCCGTTCAAAATAAAGGCGAGCCCCTGATGAGTGACGCCGAGCAATCGCGCCGCTCTCGTTACACTCCCTCCAGAAGCTTCCAGGGCCCGCTTGATAATCTGCCCTTCAAAACGAAGAACACGTTCCTCGAGCGACAAATTGGATTCGAGATCAAACTCAGCATTGAATAAAGCGACTGGCTCGCGATCCGCCTCGAATGGAAAGTCCACTGCACCGTAGGTTTCTCGCCCCAGAATACGACGAGCACACTCGCCCAGGCGTTCCTTCGTACTTTCGTCCTGCGACTTCTCAAGTAAAGCTTCGGCCCGCAGGTGAAACTGCTTCGCCTCGATGCCAAGATACTCATCCAACTCCTCTACCATACTCAACGCGGCGTTACCTGCGGTCTCTGGATCGCCTCCCTGTTCAGCAATCTCAACGGCGCGTTTGAAGGCAGCATGCGCTTCCTCACGGCGTTCCATTCGCGCCAGCGTAATTCCATGAGTAGTCAGAGATTCCGCGAGCAGTGAACGCTGAGCGCCACCCTGGAGCGTACGTACTGAAGCCCGGGCACCCGATTCGGCCTCGGCGACTTTACCCTCCGCCAACAGGACACGCGCAAAGCTTTCATCGACCTGGGCCACGTGACCACGATCGTTAACGCTGAGGAAGAGCGAACGTGCCCGATTGAGATGTTTGTGAGCTTCTGGAAATCGCCCGAGGCTCGAGAACAGGAGACCCTGATTGTTTTCTGTAACTGCCTGAAACCGTTTATTCCCAGATTGCTCCAAGTGGAATGAGGCAGCGGCGAATTCAACTAGCGCCTGATCAATGTAGTCTTCCCGTCTTTCTGCTAATCCAATGTTTTTGAGTACGGTTCCATATTCGTTGTGGAACTTACCGCGCAGGGAGTGGTTGGTGCATTCTTCGAAGAACTTTGCCGCTTGCCGATTCACCTCGAGCGCATCTTTCAGACGCAGCGAGCATTTCTCCACCACGGCCAGGTTAAGGAGCGCGCGGAGTTTCGCTTCAGTCGTTGGTTTTCCACTCAACTCAGTCAATATGTGCCGCAGCACTGCGCGTGCTTCGTCGTAAGCGCCTTCTCGCCAGTAGAAGATCGCCAGGTCGTTCGAGGCCTCAGCGACCTTGTCGGGCATCTCGAGCTCCTCAAAGATGCTCCGACTCTCGCTGATCAAGTCCTTTCCGAGCTCCTGCGCCCGTTCTACCTGATTTGCTCCGCCCAACCAGCCGCAGAGACTGCCAACCCGCAACAGCACTTCCCCCTGTACGGCTCGGCTTAATCCCGATATTTCAGGGCGCACTCCCAACTGCGGACATAAGTCCCCGAGAATCTCCCTAGCGGCTGGATAGTCCCCATCCATCTCCAGCTGTTTTGCACGCAGACAACGAGATAGCACCACCTCATCTCGTTCAAGGTTTTGCGTAGAATTAACGATTAGCTGTAAGTTCATGTGAGGAAGCCTTTTAAGAGTAATAGTAAGACGCCTTGCATAGCACTAAGTTGCCGGATATTATCCACCGCCTAACCAAATGCCCGGTTGCTTGCCCGAGCTAATGCGAACTGGTCACAACAAAGAACATTTAAGGAGACAACAATGAAACAGGTCAAAAGTCTACTTCTCTCGGCATTCCTTGTCATGGCGCTAACCGTTAGCGCTCACGCCGGAGATATTTCAAGCCCCGGCGCGAAGACGCCACGTCCTTCGGGTAATTCACAGATCTCGGTAGAAATCGTCGAATCGAACTCTATGCTGATTGACGAGACCGAGAGTGTTAGTGACCAAGTAATGATGGACATTCTGTTAGCCCTGTTCGCGCTAATCTAGTCAAGCACAATACTTAAAATCTATGCCCTGATTCTCAGGCTCGACGTTGAAGTCGAGCCTGCCGGTCTGGTGTGCTTGACCCCCCAAGGTAAAGTTCCCGGGAAGATGCCCGGCTAAGGAGGCGCTTGACAGTGTTGCATGCTACCCCTATCTCGGCGACTAAAGCAATACTGATATGGTGGTGCCCCGAAATAAGGTCTTGAAGTTAAGAGGGCGATCATCAATCGGTGGTTGCATTTTCAGAGGTATCCGGACTGACTAGTCTTCGAACGGTATCGAGCGTGTCGGCTTCATCCGGACGTTTGTCCGGCCGCAATCGTAAGATTCGGGGAAATCGAAGCGCAAACCCACTCTTATGACGCTTCGACGGCTGCACTCTGTCGAAAGTTACTTCAATCACGATACTGGGCTCCACCACTCTTACTCGTCCATGCGCAAACTGCTGCAATGTGTGAGCCTTAAACCATTCAGTAAGTTCTACTAACTCGGCGTCGGTAAGTCCGGAGTATGCCTTACCAATATTCAGAAGATCATTGCTCTCTTCGGATCTCCGAACGGCAAAGGTGTAATCGGAAAGCATCGTTCGTCGCTTTCCGTGGCCAACCTCCACAGCAGTGACCACCACGTCGAGGGTCGCGATCGCCCTTTTCAGTTTTAACCAGTCGCGACCTCTCCGCCCTGGTTTATAAAGTGAGGCTGGACTCTTGATCATCAGGCCTTCATTGCCGCGGGCGCGAGCATCGTCGAACTCTTGATCCAGCGCCAGGACATCACCGAACCGTTTGGCGGTTGAAATTTGGTATGCGCCGTTTTGTGGGAACAACTGCTCGAGGATCTCACGACGCTGCATCAAACTGACTTCCGTCAATACTGATCCATTGGCGTAAAGTAGATCATAAGCGACCAACATCACCGGAATTTCTTTGAGCAGTTTAGCTTCAATCTTCTTTCGGCCTAATCGCTTCTGCAGCTCACTAAAAGGCAGGATTACATCTCCGCGCACAGGAACAATTTCCCCATCGATGATGGCATCTGTTGGCAGCTGTTGAAGTGGACTTACCAGTTCAGGGAACCTGTGCGTAATTTCATCCATGGTTCGAGAGTAGATTGCCACGCGATCGGGAGAGACATGCGCCTGCGCTCGAATTCCGTCAAACTTGTCCTCGACAAAAAACTCATCAGGCATTGTTCGCGCAATGTCTGCCAGGTCGGCGGCTGGTGTTGCCAGCATAAACTTGATGGGATGAAACAAGCGCATCCGCACATCATCGAGATCATTTGCTTTGGCTCGGATTGCAGTTTCGCCAATGTCACCAAGCAGCATGTTTGCCTGGGCAACCTTTGATAATGGTTGTTCAAACGTGCGGGCAATCGAATCCTCGACCAGACCTTCCCGCAATCCAACACGCAGGTCCCGGGCAAGAATCTTTACAAGGTATTTGGCTTCGAGCGGAGTCGCATGCTGTAGTACGGCAGATAAAAGCGCAGTCTTGTTCTTTGTCCCTTTTGTTTCACTTAGCCGGGCAATGATCGATTCGGTCTCTGCCAATGAAATCGTCGGCTGTTCAAATGTATGGTTTGCTTCGTTTACCGCTTCAAACGCAACTTCGCCGGCATCGCCGAGCCGGACATACTTGGGCGACAGGACTTCGCGACTCACGCCCGTTGCTTCGCTGAGTGCAGTAGCAATGATGCTTCCTCCCACATTTGTAGTGCGCTCATCCGATGAAGCGAATTGGTGTCCGGCAAAGTACCGCGCGGCCCGTGCCAGATTTACGTCATCAAGTTGCCTGAAGTACTCGGCAATGACAGCGGCTTTTTCAAGTTTCTTAGAAGTCGCGGCGACACTCTCGGCAGTTTCCGCAAACCGCTCGAGCAGCACCGACGTTACCTCGCTCTTAATTTCTGGTTCTGACATGTTTCTCAGTTGAGCTAAGTCAAATGCGGAAATAGTTGCGGCGTTGCGAAAACCCCGTCAAGACTGTGTTAACTCCTCGCTTACGAGCTGGTGCCTTCTGGTTTTCTGAAATCACGCGTTACAATCGCTCAGCAAGAGATTCCCGTAACTTCTGCGGAACGTGTTTTCCGAGAAAGGTAATCGTTAAAGCGTGCTCTTATTAATCCTCGAATCGCTCGGCAGCACGGAACTGCTTTTCATTCTGGTGATGGCACTCGTGTTTTTCGGTCCTCGGAAATTACCACAACTGAGTCGCAAGCTCGGGAAGAGCATCGCTGAGTTTCGTCGTGCATCAGAAGACTTCAAGAGCACCTGGGAACGAGAGGTTGCGATTGAAAACCCGCTGGCTGATTCGCCGGCGCACGTTAATTTCAGCAACGATAATCGCTCACTCTTCAGCAGTGACGCTATCAATGATTCAATTGTTCCAACGATTCACCCTGTACCTCCGGAAGATCACATTCCGCGAGAATTGAGGAACGCCAGTGAGCCGACAACCACTCCGGCCGATGAGAACGTTGAGCCCACACTTACCGAACCAACGCAGAAACGAGATTGGCTATAACTCGGCGCATCAAACCAAGCATGTCATCCCTCCTGCGAGCACGATCACTGGACAACGATAAAGGCGCCGAAGTCGGCGGCCAAATGTCGTTTTTGGAACATCTGGATGAACTGCGCTCGAGGTTAATTCGCTCGATACTCTTCGTGGTCGTCGCGACGGCGCTCTGCTGGTTTGTATCGGATCGCATCTACAACTTTCTCGCAATTCCGGTCGAGCGAGCCCTTGCTAACGCACAACAGCATCAGGTACCGGTTACCGGACTGACGGGCCAGGAAACGATTTCGCCACTCAACCTCGTGAAGGAAGGCGACACAGGGCGATTCATATTTCAGGAAGAGACGAAGCTCGGCGGCAGCGTCATTCCAGTCGGCACCTCAGTCTCAGCTCGCGTAGCGCGCGATGCCCAAGGCAAATTGGGTCTCTTCACCGATGAGGCGCTCTATACCGGCAGCACCATTATTCCGAAAGACGTGCGCCTTCCGGTGGACTTACTCGCGGCGCCACAAGCGTTTTCCGGACTCAATGACAAGTTAATCGTCACCAGCGCGCTCGAGCCAATTTCTCTCTATATGAAAGTCTCGGTGTATGCCGCGATTTGCCTGTCAGTCCCGTTTCTCCTGCTGCAGATTTGGGGCTTCGTTTCGCCTGGTCTTTATCCGCACGAGCGTGGATATGTGACGCCATTTATCGCTCTCTCATCCATCTCGTTTATTCTAGGCGCGGCTTTCGCCTATAAGATCATCTTCCCTCCGGCAGCTCGGTACTTACTCGGCCTGGGTCAGGATTTTCGGCTGCTTCTTAAAGCCAGTGATTATTTCGATTTCATAATCATCGTAATGCTGGGCATGGGGGTCGTGTTTCAAATGCCGGCCGTCACTTACGTTTTGGCTCGACTCGGCTTGGTGACCGCCGGATTTATGGTAAGAATCTGGTCGCCAGGATGTCCTGGGCAAAAGCGGGGTTCAAATCGAGCAGGACTGCCGCGATTTCCAATGCCGGATGCTCGGCAATC
>JANNON010000664.1:0-3369 GCA_031399105.1 Blastocatellia bacterium
CGAACCACCGACAAATGGGAACTGCACAAATGGCTGATTATTGAATGGCCGAAAGATGGCCGTCCCTCGCAGCGTGCCGACATTTGGCCCCTGTGGCGCCAGAATAATCGCCGGCAGACTGCAGAACGCGCCTGGCCCACAACCGCCTACGTTTGGCAGGTAAAAGCTTGAAAGGTTCTGCGGAGTATTCAGCTTAATTCCGCGATAACCATTGGTTTTGAAAAAAGAGCTCAACGTGATCGTTCAAGCCAACATTGAAACTCAACGGAATATCCGTGATATCAACGCTACCTGGATCGCGGTCATAATTGCTGTACGCGATGCTGAACGTGAACTCGCCGCGGCGTAGAGTCGCTCCATCATAAACAGTGAAAAGCCCGGTTGGGCCACCTTCACTGCCGCCTGTGCCTACAGCCGGAGATTGATTCCGCGGATCACTCTCATGCCTTAAAGTCTGCGCTGATACTGCGGCACACAGCACCAACATGGCGAGCGCAACAATAAGCGCCCTGTTTGCGAGTCTCATCGCATTCCTCCTGCGAAATGAGTATAGATAAGTTTGCTTAAGAGTGCCGCCGTCCTTGCAAGGTGTCATGCGGTCCATTGTGACAGCATCTTATTCCGTGCTCGTGCGGAGGCTCCAACTACAAGTTGTCAAACAGAATAACTACCACCGTCGATGACCCAAAGGTCTTGCAAGTGGAGCGAACACAAGAGAAGTAGAGTGCGTCTGCGCAACTCACCTCGCCCGCTATTCCTAGATGACACTGAGAAAACTAAACGCCATTTCTTATACGAAATGAGCAGCTTAGTGTCAATGACTTAGGGCCGACGCAGTAATGTAGATTGCTAGATTTCACTCGCTGGTTAGGCCACTAAATCATCGCAGACCATACTCTACCTTCTAGTGGAAATCAAGACTTTTTCACGACTTAGCGGGAATTTACTTATGTTTTTTCCGTCACGCATAGATACCTCTCATGCGTGTGTCATAGGCCACGCGGTCTATCGCTAACATGTATGCGGCGGTTCTTGTGTCAACCGCGTGGGAATCAGCGTATCGGCAGAGATCATTGAAGCTTGCGACCATAGTTTCTTGTAATCTCTGATTGACTACGTCTTCACGCCAGAAATAACCCATTCTGTCTTGAACCCATTCGAAATACGAAACGGTGACACCTCCGGCGTTAGCAAGAATGTCGGGGATCACAAAGACCCCTTTGCGATGAAGAATCTCATCGGCAGCAGCAGTCGTTGGCCCATTGGCTCCTTCCGCGAGCACCTTGCACTTAATCCTGTCAGCATTTTGCGTGGTGATTTGATTCTCGGTCGCTGCTGGGACAAGAACGTCGCAGGGCAGCTCGAGCAACTCGCTATTACTTACAGGCTGCACCCCTTCATAGCCTTCGAACGATCGCGTCGCTTGCAAGTACGCCAGGGCTTTTGGGATATCAATACCGTTCGGATTGTAAATCCCTCCATGGACGTCAGATATCGCAACCACCTGGTAACCAGCTTCATGCAGCAAACGAGCCCCAATACCGCCAACGTTGCCCGATCCCTGAACCACAACCTTGGTTTCCCCGGGCGTCATCTTAAAACGCTTGATAGCCTCATTAATGGTGAAGAGGATTCCACGACCCGTCGCCTCACGCCGCCCCGAAGAGCCTCCAAGATCGATCGGCTTACCCGTGACTACTGCAGTTACCGTATGGCGGGCATGCATGGAATAGGTATCCATAATCCACGCCATCGTTTGCTCGTTGGTATTCATGTCCGGAGCTGGAACATCTTTTTCTGGTCCGATAAAGTCGAGCAATTCCGCGGCATATCGTCGCGTCATCCGCTCCAACTCGCCCATCGACATCTGCTGCGGATCACAAATGATTCCACCCTTGGCGCCACCAAAAGGAACATTTACGACAGCGCATTTCCAAGTCATCCAGGCCGCCAGGGCCCGAACTTCATCGAGATTCACATCAGGAGCGTAGCGAATGCCTCCCTTTGCTGGACCGCGAGCGAAGTTATGCTGCACTCTGTAACCTTCAAAAACCTGAATGCGTCCGGAGTCCATTCGCGTCGGGATATAGACTTTCAACTCGCGATTAGGAACGCGCAGAACGGCATATAGATCGGGATCGAGATTCAACAACTGGGCCGCCCTGTCAAAACGCGACATCATCGACTCGAAAGGGTTTTCTTCCTTTATCTCTCGAATGTCATCCACGTAAATTGTGCTGTACATGCTGGACATAACTACTCTCCAATTTTATTCGATCGATCTTAAATTAACGTTTGCGACCGCTGACAAGCCACGAATGATTCTTGTTCTAAGATCGCAGCACTTCATTCATCGCTCCACTGCGAAAGCCCAGCAGATCAAGCGTCACATATTTGAAACCAAGTTCACGAAAGCGCTGCGCCAACTGATCTACCACGTCGCGATCAAGCGCGCTATCCATCTCGTCGGAACCAATCTCGATCCGCACCAGGCTATCGTGATGCCGCACACGAAACTGCTGAAACCCCAAGCTCCGCAAAATCTCTTCCCCTCTATCCACCGTGGATAAGCGCTCGATCGTTACCGGAGTTCCATAGGCAATGCGTGAAGCGAGGCAAGGACTCGCGGGCTTATCCCAAGTGGGTAAGCCGGCGTGCAGACTAAGCTCCCTAACCTCATCTTTGCTCATCCCTACTTCTATCAAAGGACTGCGAACGCGGTGTTCGGTCGCCGCTTTGCGTCCGGGACGGTAGTCGCCGAGGTCATCTGTCGTAGAGCCGTCTACAACCACTGCCAAACCGCGCTCGCCGGCGACCGTCTTGAGTTTCGTGTAAAGTTCGTCCTTGCAAAAATAACAACGAGTTGGCCCATTCGCCACGTAGTCCGAATTATCAATCTCCTCAGTAGCGATAATCTCAGCATGAAAACCAAACTGATCTACAAGGTGATCAATCTGTGAGCGCTGGTAGGTCGAAAGACTGGGGGACTCCCCGGTTATGCAGACAGCTCTTTCCGCTAACTCGTTAGTGGCAATGTAGGCAACATAAGTGCTGTCAACTCCGCCGGAAAAAGCCACCAGTACCGAGCCCATTTCTCTGAACAGTTGCCGAAGGCGCGCTTCCTTGATTAGTGCAAGTGTCTCGTTCGCTGTTTCAACGTGCGCTGTTTCAACGTGCGTAGAATTATTGACCTCGGTTGTCGAGCAGTTCACTTTAGACCTTCTCGTAAGCAGTCTGACACCAGCGTGATTAGTCTGCCTGCGGCTGAACAAATTTAGATGGGATTACGCGGACGGATGTTAGCGTATCGGTTGAGACAAGCGCAACCAGCATTCATCAGCTTGTTCTTTGGACGCGACAACTTTCTGC
>JANNON010000695.1:0-3638 GCA_031399105.1 Blastocatellia bacterium
CGAGTCGCGTGAAGGTGAAGCGATCCGACGCCGTCGTGAATGCTTGCGATGTGAGCGGCGTTTTACCTCGTACGAACGAATCGACGAGATTCCTTACAGGGTGATCAAGAAGGACGGGCGCCGCGAGACGTTTGATCGCAACAAGGTTATGGCCGGGTTACTGCGAGCGTGCGAGAAGCGCCCAGTGGCGTCTTCCAAGCTAGACAGTATCGTAAACAGCATCGAGAAGTATGTGCAGGAGTCGCCCGAACGTGAGCGCCCCACGAGTAAGATCGGTGAGATGATAATGCGACGTTTGAAAGAGTTGGACAAAGTTGCCTATGTGCGATTTGCTTCTGTCTATCTCGAGTTCGAAGATGTATCCGAGTTCATGACTGAGCTAAAACACCTCGTGAAGGCCCGTCAAAGCGGAGCCGTTAACCGCAAAGCATAATTAGCGAACATGGCGATGATAAAACCGATTCGGGCGACAGGACTTGAGCGACTTGAGTTGCAACGCTTGCGAGACCGTGTGGGCCGCCTCTTTGCAGCACTACAAGAGGCCACTGAAGCTGAAGATCCGCTCGCCTCTGAGGCGTGGGCGCCGCCTGTGGATCTCTGTGAGACTGACGAGGCGATTTACATACGCGTTGAACTTCCGGGTCTCTCGCCAGATCAAATCAACATCGGGTTGACGAACTCGCGGTTGAGACTCTGGGGAGAGAAGAAACGCCGCGTGAACCGGAAACGAATCATTACGCATCTCTGCTCAGAGCGAAGCTTCGGTAGGTTCAGTCGAGTTGTACCGCTTCGCTGGTCAGTAAGCTTCCGTGACGGTACTGCTGCTTTGGAGAACGGCATTCTGCTTATCAGGTTGCCAAAAATCGAAGATCGGCGCGGGGCCGAATTCAAACTCGCCGTTGCCGAAGCAGCTTCCGAAACCAAATCCGAATGAACGTTCAGCAATAGTTCGTTCAGGCAACGAAACATTTCAAATTGAATCTAGTAAAGTTAAACCATGGCAATAATCAAAGACGCAGAAATTTCCGAAAGCATTGAAAACGTCGACAGCGAGCAACACTTGCAGGTTCCCAGTGAACTGCCGGTGTTGCCACTGCGAGACATCGTTATTTATCCGTTCATGATCGTGCCTCTCTTTGTGTCACGCGAAAAGTCGATCAGGGCGGTGGACGAAGCACTCGGAGAGAACCGGATGATCCTGCTCGCTTCGCAGAAGGATCTCGATAAGGAAGAGCCCGCTGCCGACGATCTCTACAAAGTAGGCACGGCCGCCGTGATCATGCGCATGTTGAAGTTACCTGACGGTCGCATTCGCATTTTGGTCCAGGGCCTTGCCCGCGCAGAAATCGAGTCTGTCGACACCAGCGGCGAGTACATCCGCTCGCGGGTGCACGTCATGCAGGAAGTTTTGCCTCCCGAACGTTCGCTGGAAGTGGAAGCGCTAATTCGCAACGTCCGCGCGTCGATGGAGAAGGCTATCAACCTCGGCAAGAACATTTCGCCGGAGGTTATGGCGATCATCGCTAATCTTGACGACGCCGGCCGGCTCGCCGATCTGTCCGCTTCAAATCTCGAACTTAAAGTTGAAGACGCGCAGTCCGTTCTCGACATCGCGGATACAACCGCGCGGTTGCGACGAGTCAACGATCTATTGAACAAGGAGATCGAAGTGTTGACCGTGCAACAGGAGATCAACACGCAGGCACGCGCAGACATCGATCGTTCGCAACGAGAGTTTTACCTGCGGCAACAGATGAAGGCGATCCAAAGCGAGCTTGGCGAAGGCAACGAACTCGCTGAAGAGATCGCGCAGTTCCGCGAAAAGATCGAAGCCGCAAACATGCCAAAACCGGCTGAAGAAGAAGCACTGCGCCAACTCAAGAAGTTGGAGCGCATGCACCCGGACGCGGCGGAGACGGCGACACTGCGAAACTGGATGGAGATCATGACCGATCTCCCCTGGTCGAAGGCTTCGACGGACAACCTCGATCTGATAAAGGCCGAACGCATCCTAAATGAGGATCATTATGGGCTCGAGAAGGTTAAGGACCGCATTATCGAAGCCCTTGCTGTGCGCAAGTTGAAAGAGAAACCAAAGGGACCGATTCTTTGTCTCGTCGGTCCTCCCGGAGTTGGTAAGACATCACTCGGTCGCTCGATTGCCCGCGCGCTCGATCGAAAGTTTGTGCGTTTGTCCCTGGGTGGTGTTCACGACGAAGCAGAGATTCGGGGTCACCGTCGGACTTATGTCGGCGCAATGCCTGGGCGCGTCGTACAAGCGATACAACAGGCTGGCACGAATAATCCGTTGATCATGTTGGATGAGATCGACAAGGTCGGTGCGGACTTTCGCGGCGACCCGTCTTCCGCCTTGCTCGAGGTACTCGATCCCGAACAGAACAACAGTTTCCGCGACAACTATCTGGGAGTCACTTTTGATCTTTCCAATGTAATTTTCATGACCACCGCGAATGTGCTGGATACGATCCAACCAGCACTACGCGATCGCATGGAGGTTATCCGGCTCGCGGGTTATACCGAGGAAGAGAAGCGAGAGATCGCACGAAGACATTTGTTGCCAAAACAGTTGGAAGAGAATGGCGTCACTCAGAAAGACCTTCAGATTTCGAAGACTGCGATGACGGCGATCATTCAGCAATACACTCAGGAAGCCGGACTACGGCAACTTGAACGCGAGATCGGTCGCATTAGTCGGAAGATCGCACGGCGTATTGCCGAAGGTCATAAAGGGACTATTCACGTTTCGTTGAAGAACCTGCACGAGTTTCTGGGTGCTCCGAAGATCATTCCTGAGGAAGTGCTCAAGAAAGATCAAATTGGTGTGTCCACAGGATTGGCCTGGACCGCAGTGGGTGGCGACGTTTTGTTCATCGAAGCACTGCGGATGAAAGGCAAAGGCGCACTGGTCCTAACAGGGCAACTGGGAGACGTCATGCGTGAGTCGGCCCAGGCGGCATACTCCTATGCCAAGTCGCGCGCGAAAGAACTCTCGATCAATGAAGAGGACTTCAACAATTACGACCTGCACATTCACATACCGGAAGGCGCGATTCCAAAGGATGGTCCCTCGGCCGGCATTACCCTGGCGACGGCGATGGTGTCAGCGCTTTCGCTTCGTCCAGTGCGCAAAGACGTGGCGATGACGGGCGAGATCACGCTACGCGGGAATGTGTTACCGGTGGGCGGTGTCAAAGAGAAGGTCTTAGCGGCGAGACGGGCACGAGTTTCGACGATTATTTTGCCGGCTCAGAACAAACGCGACCTCGATGAAGTTCCGAAAGAACCCTTCAAAGACATCAGGTTCGTCTTTGTTGAGAATATGAAACAGGTATTTCGCGAAGCGCTCAAGGACAAGGAAATTCCTCCTGTTTCGACTTCAAATCGTCCTCAGCGCGTACCACAAGCAGCCTCACCTAGAAGCGTCTAGGGAAATGTAGCAGGTGTCCAATCGCTAAGTTTGGGCTGTCCCCAGGGTGCAACCTCAATCGGCTGTCAGAACTATTTAGAAACGCCCTCTGACTTAACTATTTAGAAAAGCCCTCTGAGTTAGGTTTTGGCAGTCAGTATCAACGCGTCCAAGGCGGTCCCTTGCCGAACTGAAAACTGCGCCAGACATG
>JANNON010000712.1:0-5363 GCA_031399105.1 Blastocatellia bacterium
ACCAGCAGTGCCAGCGCCGCCCCCAGAAAAAATGGCACGATAATACTCGCGTGACTGACCATTATCGCGGTGTGCGCCTTGTGCCGCAGATGACGGACATCAAGGTCCATGCCGACGACGAACATAAAGAGCGCCACTCCAATGTGACTAAGCAGCCTGAGCATCTCCATCGAAGCCGGAGGAAAGAGAAAAGCCATTGTCGCCGGCGAGAGCCACCCAAGCAGGGACGGACCGAGCAGAATCCCGGCAACGATCTCGCCCATCACGAACGGCTGACCGATTCTTCGAAATAACTTTCCGATAACGCGTGACGCGATGATGATGACCACGAGCTGCAGCAACAGTATGCTTAACGGATGTCTCAGATTGCCGCGGAGATTCTGAGCAGCACTCACTTGTGCCGAATCTGATGATGAAGATGCTGCCGCGTTGACGGCCGGCGACTGCGCCGATATCGCCGCGTTAGAGCGCGGTGAATATTTGCGTGAACCGGTCGATAAGATCAGCCAAACCCCAAGACCGCAGATCAGGATCAAGGTTGGATAAGTTAGATATTGCTTGATGGTGAGTTTATTTAATTCCGACAATGCGCCTCGCTATGTTCCTTGCTGGGATAACTCGATGGCTGACTAAAGCACCTCATGTTAGACCAACTCAATGTCAGGCGGACAATGTGCCCGCTTGCCATATTAGGATCTACCACTGGAAAAAGATTGCGCGGAGCAATGAGGTGAGTACCACCGCGCGGTAGCGGGTGGGGCGTTGTGTTGAGTCGAGCATAAAACCTTAGAATGCTTGGGTGCGCCCCTACCAGCTACCCGAGACTGTGAAAACCAAAACGGAGTGGCATGAAGTCAGTACCGCAACGCAGTGGCGTCGGGTTTAAGATTCCAACCACGAATCTACTGGTCAATGGGTATCTTCTGAGCGATTCTAAAATCACCAGGAGTTGAGATGCGGTGAGCCGGACCCGACGCTACTGCGTTACGGTACTGACTTCATCCCACTCCGTTTTAGTTTCCACACAGTCTCTAACCGCGAGGTGGTACTGACCTCATGACATACGGATAAAATTCCGAAAACTCGGATCAGCGCTCAGCGGCCAACTCTCCCAAATTGCTCATCATCCACACTGATGGTAACTTGAATAAGCCTGCGGAGAACTTAAGTTACCCGCGTTACGTAGTTACCAATCCATCGGCAGAGGCCATTCCCCAGCATCTCAAGCCGTTTTGAAAAGTAGATTAGTTAGCGATACCCGTTCGCCAAAGAGGGTGATGACGATCGAGCTTGCAAAAACAACCGGCACTGAAGTCGGCAATTATTTTGTCTCAAACTATCCGCCGTTCTCCCAGTGGACGCCTGAGTCTGTCAGCGAGGCGCTTGCGGCGCTCGATGCGCCTCCGCGCGTAAACGATCCGCTCGGCCTCTATATTCACATCCCGTTTTGCCGCAAGCGGTGCAAATTTTGCTACTTCAAAGTCTACACGGACAAGAACGCTTCCGAGATCGAAATCTATCTCGACGCACTAATCAAAGAGAATGAACTTTACAGCCGCAGTCCCGCATTTCAGGGACGCGAGCTTCGCTTCGCATATTTCGGGGGCGGCACTCCATCTTACATAAGTGAAAAGCAATTACATTACCTGGTCGATGGGCTCAATCGACATGTGAGTTGGTCCAACGCCGAAGAAGTGACCTTCGAATGCGAGCCGGGCACTCTGCAAAAATCGAAGCTCGAAGCCTTGAAAGAGATTGGGGTAACGCGACTGAGTCTGGGCATCGAACACTTTGACGATGAAGTGCTGAAAGAAAACGGGCGCGCGCATCTTTCACCTGAGATCTATCGTGCTTATGAATGGGCGCGAGAGATCGACTTCCCCCAGATCAACATCGACCTGATTTCGGGAATGATGGGTGAGTCCGAAGAGAAATGGCGCGACACAATTCGTCGCGCGATCGAGTTGGAAGCTGATTCGGTGACCATCTATCAGATGGAACTGCCCTACAACACGATCATCTCTCAGGACATAATCTCGGAGGGAGTCGCTTCGCCAATTGCTGACTGGGATACGAAAAGGCGGTGGTTAAACTACGCGTTCGACCAGTTTCAGAAACACGGCTATGAGATCGCCAGCGCCACAACTCTGGTGAACAAGAAGAAGCCGGTCCGGTTCATCTACACCGACGCACTCTGGCACGGTGGCGATATGATCGGACTTGGTGTCTCTTCGTTCTCACATTTTGGCGGCGTGAATTTTCAGAACGCGCACAACTTCGAAGAATATATTCGCATCCTTAACTCCGATAAGCTGCCGCTGTTACGCGCCGTTTCGCTGACTTCGAAGCAAAGCATGATTCGTGAAATGATTTTGCAGCTCAAAACCGGCTCGCTTGATACATCGTACTTTCAAGAGAAGTTCGGCGTTGATATTTGGCACGAGTTTCAACCGGTTTACGAGCGGTTGCGTGAAGAGAAGCTGCTCGAGCGCAAAGATCACACGGTCACTCTGAGTCGTCGCGGCCTATTGGGGGTGGAAAACTTTCTTCTCGAATTTTTTGAACCGGAATTAAGAACTGTTCGATACGCTTAAGCATGGAAACGAAAAACAATAACTACGACGTAATCGTGATGGGCGGCGGTCCCGCCGGTAGCACCATCGCAAGCATCCTGGCACGCGAAGGCCGGAAGGTTGTGCTCTTTGAGAAAGAGGTCTTTCCACGACATCACATCGGTGAGTCGCTAATGACCGACACCTACTGGACATTCAAACGGATGGGCTTACTGGAAAAGCTAAAGGCCAGTCCCTTCGTGCGCAAGTACAGCGTCCAATTTGCGAATTCCGCTGGCAAAGAGTCGCGTCCTTTCTATTTCTTCGAGGCGATGCATCACGAAAGCGCGGTCACCTGGCAGGTTACGCGCGCTGCCTTTGACAAGCTGCTGATCGACCACGCCGACGAACAAGGCGCCACCGTTCATCAGGGAACGGCCGTAAAGCAGGTGCTGTTTGAAGGAGATCGCGCGGTCGGAGTCGAAGTGCAAATGACTGATGGCTCGCGACAAAGCTTTCATGCCCCGGTGGTGGTTGACGCAACCGGACAGAGTGCGATGCTCTCGAACAAGTTTCGCTGGCGCATCCGCGATCCAAAACTCAAGAAGGCCGTGCTCTACTCCTACTTCAAAGGAGCGCACCGCGAACCTGATCTTAATGGCGGCGCCACGCTCGTGTTGCGAACGCCGCCTGGCAGCGGCGGCTGGTTCTGGTATATCCCGCTCGAAGATGACATCACGAGCGTCGGAATCGTGGCGGATCCAGAGTATCTCTTGAAGAATCGCGGGCAGGACCTGGCGAAGATCTTTCACGAGGAGATCGAAAGAACCGAATCAGTCAACAAACGCGTTTCCGAAGGCACACGCGTCGATAAGATCTATTCGATTCTCGATTACTCATACCGCTCGAAATACAATTCCGGTAATGGCTTCATTATCATCGGCGACGCTTACGGATTTCTCGATCCGATTTATTCGTCCGGAGTGCTACTGGCACTGAAGATGGCGGAACTCGCCGCGGACGCGATCCACGATGCGTTCAAGAATGAAGACTTTTCCGCTGAGCGTCTGGGCCAATCTCAGGAGAGACTTGATCAAGGCATCGAATCGATGCGCAAGCTGGTCTACGCGTTCTATCACGACGGTTTCAGCTTCGCGCAGTTCCTGCGCAAGCACCCTGAACACCGCGTCAATATTATCAACCTGCTGATTGGCGACGTTTTCAAAGAAGGTGTCGATGATGTCTACGAACCGATGCAGGACTTTGCCGAGATTCCGCCGCCGCTTTATGAACAGGTTGATGCGTCGCTGGTGAAGGCAGACCCGGAAGAAGTGCTTTCGGCGCAGTACCGCTACTTCGAGGACCGGTAATTGTCAGTACCGTTACGGTACTGACTTCATTAGAAACACTCGCATTCGATCCAGTTCGGCTTCAAGCTCGCGCTTGAACGCACGTTCGCGCGGCTTCGATCCCACATAACCAAACTCAGGACTGAGTTCACCGTTCTTCACTGACAGGCTTCCCCAACCGATCACCCGGCCGCGCCACAGCAACGGCATCGCGTAGTACGCGAGCTTGCGTTTGGCCGCCGGTGTGTAAGCTTCGAACCGATAGACCCAACCCCACAACATCTCGAACCGTGTCCGATCGTGCACCACCGGATCGAATGGCGCCAACAACCGCACTGAGTCAGGATTGTAGGGGCGGCACTCCGTGGCCGCCCCTCCTTTCATTAGAGGCTCTTCTTGCTTGGGCCAATACCACTCGACCCCAGCCACGTTCGTGTGCGAAAGCCTCTCCTTTGCTCTTTGCAACGCACTTGGCAACTCCGCGCGCCACTGCGGGACGGCGTATCGCAACCGCCTCACATAAAACGACAAACTCGCACTCGGCAACGGCGAGTAAATGCGCACTACTGCATCAACGAGTGCATCAATTCGCGAGAGACGTTCCCCGACCTCAGTTGGAGCGGACTCATGCTGATGTACTGCATAGATCCGAATGCCCTTCTCGCGCCGGACGATTCGCAACCTGCCGTCATAGTGCATCGCATCCAACAGATGCGTCGTCGCATTTGACGAACCGCCCCAGTAGTTCTCAACCTTGCCATGTGAAAACTGCGCGTCAACTTCACGTGGGTGCACTGGGCCTCGTTCGGCAACGAACTCGAGCAGCAGCTTCGCTCGTTTTCTCTGTGTTACGGACCACCGACGCCCATCGTCATCGGTAGGAACCCGGGAGTCGGAACGCGGATGCATTAGCTTCTGCAACGACCGCGTCACGAAGCCATAGGTCAGGAAGAAATCTTCCGCGATGTCGAGGGTTGGATAGCGGCGCTCCAGATCACCGGCGAGATAGTTCTTTACGCGGTGCCGGAGAATTAGATCCTGAGCACGCGCGGGTGAACGGATCGGATCTGCCTGTACAAAACCCATTCTCTGAAGCGCGCGTTTGAGTGTAGTCGGCGGAAACAAGTTCCGAGCGACAGTGAACTGCCGCAGATCATTAAGAGTCATTAGCTTTCGCTTTCGGTTAACCGCGCTGGCAAGTCGAGGTAATAGAATAATAAGTGAGGTCCAGAGAGGCTTTGCAAAAATAGTCTGTACATTCTTTACGAGGCTTTCGTCTCATTCACCCCAACCTTCAAGTTGAGGATCGGCGTAGTCCAGTGCCACCGGGAACCATTTCAATGGTCTTTGCACAAAGACTCGGGCGGGGGGAGAAGCAATCAGAACCGCGGAGCGCAGCGACCGGGCCGATTCGGAAGAAGCTTAACTAGATTAGTTGAGATCTCTTTCAAAACCAGTTGAG
>JANNON010000727.1:0-22848 GCA_031399105.1 Blastocatellia bacterium
TCACTATCGATCACAGGACCATGCTCAACTAAGAGGGAAGCTCTCCTTTCTTCAGACTCTAGCTCGCGCTTAGCGCTTTCGACGGAATTGAAGAATACGACAACTTTGGAAAGGGACTCGCAATCAGAGGCCTTGTAAAAACTGTTTACGTATCGCTCTCCGTCCTCGGTCCTTCCGTGAAAGATCATAGTCTGTCTAAATCTTAGTTCATTACTAGCGCTCGTTGAGGTTGAAGCGTCCTGAGTTTTGAGCATTGCCTTTCGGGCCTGGCTGTTGACGAACAAGAAGACTCCCGCAAAAGTGCTGAACAGCGACACAATGATGATGATTTTCTGAGACGTGCTCAGATGACGCGGTGACAGCGATTCGAACAGCGCACTGATTTGAGGCATTGCGTTCACTTGTACCTGAACCCTCCTCTCCTTGTTACACAATCCTCCAATATTCTTCCGCCCAAATCGTCTTTACCTGGCTGTTTGCCCGAATCGTCGTAGCCTATTTGCGTGATTCGATCAAGTGAGTGGCCAAGCTCGTGAATCTGAGTCCTAAGAACCTCCATGGGATCTTTCAGATCATTTCCCGTGTAGTTCACGTAAGGAGTAGAACGTGGAGCGAGTCCTACAATAGGTCGATGGTCAGGAGGTAGCCCCAGCGCCGATAGAGTTTCGTTCTGTTTGAATTTGAGATAACTATTGGAATATGTGGTGGCATTGTTTCTGATCGTGAACGTGTCATTGTTGCCCGCGCCATTCGGGTTAACACTCAAATAACTTGGCCCAGTGCCCGTAAACTCTCCAATGCCTCCACTAACGGAAGGTTTGAAATTGTCGAGTGAGACCCCAAAATAATCCTGGGTACAACGGTTGAGAACCTTTTCATCAACGTAGGCCGTGGGCTTACCGGGGTGACGGCGGCCCATTTGTGTGTTCTGCGGAAGCATTGCGTACGCGAAGTTCCAGTTGTTTGTACGTCGTTCGCGCGCGTGAGAACGCGGTGTACCTATGTCCAACTCCCCGTCGCCCACGCGAATATCAACGCGAGACGTTTGCGTACCAACTCCAGGGATCCAGCCTTGTTGCAACCGAACCTGCCTCTCAAAGAACTGCGCCATGCCCACCAGGCTGCCATGGAAAGTGTCGTCCACCACCCTCATAAAATACTCCAGGCGCACTGGTATGCCGTCTACAGTGTAAATGGCGCCAGGTTGATTGGAAGCGCCGAACGACGGATAAGGCACCAGCGAACTGGTCCCCTCCTCGTTAGGTTCGGTGATGAGCGGCGCATGAGTGCCGGCGTCGGCGCCGGTCGGGTCCAACTCTGACAAATGCAAGAGGGCGCCATTTATCATTGTCGTGCGGAAAGTTGCATTGCTCGGGTCGCGATGTTCCCACTCAACGCCCTGATATGGACCATAAAACTTCTGCTGCGCCAGCACGGCCCCGCCCGCATAAACAAACGTGCGAGTCTTTGCGCCATCAACTGCCAACTCCGCAAGCACCTGCCCACCAAGCACGCTCGCTCGTAGGTAATATGTGGTGGTCGTCACCCAGATCCCCGCAGCGTCGTTGTAGGTCGATTCCACGGTCTTCACTTGCCGCCCTTCACCATCCAAACTGCGGGTAGTCGTGCTTTGCGGCTCCCAAGTGCCAACCGTACGAATCGCTCCGGCCGCGTCGTAGGTATAGGTGGCATCAGGACTAGCCAACAAATTGCCCTCCGCGTCATGGTCCCAACCATCACGCCGGTTGTTAGTATAGGAATCCGCCAGCGAATGGAAGTCGCTCCAGTGATTGCTATTGCGATTTGTCAGGTGACTGAACCCGTCATACCCGAACGTCTGCTTGTAGGGGCGATCGTTCGTCGCGGGCTCGCCGCGCGCCTCGGCGCCCGAGAAGGCTTGCTTGAGCCGCCCGAGGTGGTCATGACTATAGGACCGGTCAAACTTATGGTCGAGTAAATCGCTCGAAAAACGCAGTTGCCCATCCGCAAAGTAATCATAAGTCTTGGACATCACGCCGGGAATATTAAAGCTGGCCGGTTGCAAGCGAGAGTTGTAAGTGGCGTTGAGGGTTCTTGTGTTGCCGTAGTTCAAATGTTTGAGCCCACCCCAGGCCCGATACTGCGTGCCCGAAGCGTACGTAGTCACGCCGCCAAAGGACGACCCCGTGACCGCGTTGAGACGTCCTGCAGTATCGAAAGCATAATTGATTGTCGCTCCGGTAGGATCGCTAATGCTCTTCAACTCACCGTTGAGGTCGTAGTCGTACGAAAGGGTCTTGGTTACGCCGTTGATCGGATTGCCGACGTCGCTGAACGTCCTCGCCTCACTGGTCATCTGGGAGAGCTGGTTGTACTGGTAACTCACACTGCCGAGACCGTCGGTCATTGAAAGGCGATTCCCCGCGACATCGTAGGCAAGCGATACGTTGGGGCTTGTCGGAATTCCCACCGGTGCGGCGTAGGTGATGCCTGTGGTCAAATGCCTACTGTTGTAACTTAATGTCTGCGAGGCACCCCTTGCGTCAGTGACCTTCTGAACAGTATCATCAGCATTGTAATCCCAAGTGGTTGCGGTGCCAGTTTGTTGCTCAGGAGCATGCCGTGTTCTCAAGCGGCCATGTCCGTCATAAGTAAAGTCGGTATCCTGATGGGTGCCCGCGCCCTCAGCACCTGACCATTGCCGCACTCTTGTGATCTCATCGAGGGCGTCGTAGGTGTTTACGATGGTTGTGTACGGGGTCCCACCCTGCCAGTTCAGCGCTTCTGTTTTCACAGTCCGCCCAAGTACGTCCGAGTAGATTTTTTGCTGCCGCCGTTTCTCCGTCACCCCATCCATCGTGCCTTCGTCGGTCAACGTTACAACCGAGGAACCGGCACAGCCGCAACCTCCGTAACTTGCTTCCCTGTACTTGCCGTCAGGATGCGTGGTCCGCAACGGCCGTCCATTCCAGTCGTAGGTCTGCACGGTGTTGAGCCAGCCAGTGTCATCACCCGTCGGCGCCCAACTAGAATTCACTTCTACTGGATTCGACACTTTTACGGCACGACCCATCTTGTCGTAGACGGTTAGCGCCGCGGAGTAGCCGCCGCTGCTGCCGGGGTGATTCGATGCCGCGATTATTAAGCGACCATGTCCATCAAACATCTGCATCGCGTAAGACTGATCGGCAACCGCATTCACCGATGAGTAACTCTGCACGTATGTTGGCCCGTAAACGAATCGTGTATAGGCTTGATTGTTCGTAATCGTGATCCGCTCAACTCGTCCAGCCGCGTCATAGGCCAATTTTTCACTCAGTCCCTGTGGCTGCCCTGTGGGTGCTGGTCCAAGTGAGCGAGTCCTGGCGCCGAAGTCGAAGTGGTATCTAAAAGAAGAACTGTTTCCGTCGGGCAGGTTCGCCGTAACAGTAGCGGGATCGGTGAGCTTGGTTGGGTAAGCAAAGGTAGCGATCGCAGGATTCGAAATGTTGTCACCATCTGCCGAATAGGAATCGTTGTAGCTGATATTGGTTTGATGGCCCGAGGCATCACGAGTGAAAGCGACAGTCCCGGTCGTCCAATAGCCGATCTTTGATTCCGTAACTTTACTTGGATCTCCGGGATAATTAGCATCCCAACGTTGCACCGATACGAGATTTCCTCGCCCGGCAGAGCTCATTTCGGAGCCGAAGTTTGCCTGGTCGTGCTGAGTAGGCGCTGAGGGCGTTGCCTGCATGTGATCATAGTCGTAGACCGGCCATTGCGGCCAATCATAGTCATAGACTCTTTTCGCTTGCAGGGCATTGTCGCCCTGATAAACATAGATTGCCGCCGGTAATCCGATGATATGTCGTGCGAGGAAGATCCCATCATACCGATAGTCAATATGTTTGCGCCGTAAGGTTGCAGTGGCAGCACTATTAAGTTCATACACGTCACTGGGGAGACTGACCGTTGCACCGCTGGCAATCGTGAAGGTTGTATAAGCAATCTGCGTGGGCCGTCCATTAGTAAGACTGTCCGAAACCTTGGTGAAAGTGATCCTGGGGTTCGTTTGGAAGCTGACGGCGAGGTTGTCCTGCGTCCAGTCGGTAGTGGTCCATTTCTCCTTCACTCCTCCAGACCACGTTCCGTTTGACAAAACTGCGCCAGACCACACTTCGCTCAAGGTCGTCAACCCCCGCTTCCAACCACTCCCGTAGAACTCTTTGTAAAGCGTGCCATCCGGCGCTACGAGCTGATGCGAACCATCTCCGAGCACTTCGTAGTGCGTCACCACTTCGGTCGGCACTTCATTTATTCCGGTCCAATTCTGAGCCCACAGCTTCGAACTGGTTAGACGGGGACAATCTGTAGCCGGGTTATCGTAAGTAAACGCGGTGTAAGAAAGCGCTACGGTGCCAAAAGCTTTACGTCGTATGACTGATGCCTGCAACGCATTGGTGTATTCAAAGTGATAGCTAGTGCTGTCATGCAGGCTCACACTAGTGAGGACCGGAATGCTGATATTGTTGGGTGCACCCACCACGACCTCAGGGGAGAAACTCGACTGCATGTTGTGAGTGCCCCACGCAAACGTAGCCCACGTGTGAGAGCCACCATTCCACGGCTGAGTGATAGAGACGATATTCGCATTACTGTCGTAGTTGAAAGTGATCACGCGGCCAAGCGTATCTGTGACGGTAGTGAGATTACCCAATGCGTTGTAGTTTACAGTGATGAAATTCCCGTTCCTGTCCTTGATCTGCTGGCACCGCCATTCATCCTCGAACTTGCCGTAAGTCATCTGGGTGCCATCCATGGATCGCAACAATAGACTGCTGCCATTGTCTATTAGTTGTAGGTATGACGAATCAACCGCTTCGTAGTAGGTCGAGGAGCCTACTTGCCTTAGCTCCACTCGGTGACCTTGGGATGTGCTTAAGAGGTAAACACTATCGCCGGCCTTCGCATTGAAAAGGCGCTCCTGTATGGTGGGAAAACCCAGGCGAAACCCGGGACTCGGAGAGCCACCGTCTTCATCAAAGTACATGTAAGGCCCCGCCGAAGTCCAGACCATTGAGGAATAGGACAGCCCAAGGCCAAGATCCAGACCAGCACGGCCAGGCAGGCTGAGGAGGGAAACGCCCCAAGCTGCATCACGACTCGTTAGCTCGTTGCTGGGCTGGTTGAACGGATCTGTCCGTGCAGTGACTAACGAAGATTGCGCACCTGTTGCGGTTCCATGCGGAGTTATTGTGTTTACCAGATTGATGAACTCTGAGCTTTCGTCGAAGGCACGGCGGATTGCTTCGCGTCCCAGGTTCGGAACGAGGCCTTCCCAAAAAGCCCACCCACCAGGGTCAGGTCCCCTCATCAAATAGGTTTGATAGAGATCGTGGACGTACCAGTGATTGTCTCGAGCACGGTCTGCATATTTTGTGGACTCAAATAGAGTTTTACCCATCTCCCGAATAGCCAGTACAAGTGATCCCTGCCCATTTGTATACGCACTGCGCTGCATATCCATCCAGTATGTATATTGGGTGCCACTCGGTGGCTGCCCCAGTGACCAGTTGAAGAAATTCAGCATGTAGTCATCATCGAATATTGGTAACGGAGATAGAGCTTTCGGCGAGTGGTGCGAACGAGGTTTCGTTCCTGTGGATCGCGCTGCCTTACTGCTTTCAGGCACCGCGCCTACCAGCTCAGTGGGCTGTACCGCTGTCCTCGTTTCATCGCCCACACGTCTCCCATTACGCGGCGCCAAAGGCTTTCTGCGAGATCGTATGTACGAAGGGATTTCCGGTGCGACACCAGGAGGTACTGGACTTTGCCGCCTGAGTTCATCCAGATTGGGAAAGACTCCCTCCGGCGGTCCCGGTCGCGGTCGCGCGCCATCCGAATGAGGCAGTCGATTTTGAAATGGCGTCCCCGCGCGTGTGAACGGCACGATCGAGCTAAGGACCAAGGCGGACGTGATAAGACAAACAAAAGAAAATCGAATCGTCGGGAGAGGGGTAGGCACGATTGAGGCTCCGGGTTTAGGGAAGCAGGAGAAAGACGATTGTGAACGCTTCCCAGATCGTGATTGAGTAACCGTCGACGTAGAAGATCGAGAATGAAGCTGTGAGTCGGACCTTCCGTCAAGTTGAGGAACCCGATATGACGCGGAGACTCTATTCCTGGGCACAGCCTGTGTCAAATCAAAATTTGATGGCCCCTTGCTTAAATGATCCCCGGCATCGAAACCTCGATCGGTTCAGTAGTTTGATGGATCTACCCAGTGCGCTTTCTATCCTCTTAGTGAGTGGAGATTTAAGGCTCGGAATTTTCTCGGTCTTTCCCGACTGAGATCACACAACCGGATCAGATTCCAAATACGTTCCGTACGCACGCGGTGCAAGGGCGGCACTTTTTTTGTCCCTCCAAGGATGGCTGCTTTGGGCAAAAAGGATGGCTGCTTTGGGCAAACAAACGCCGAAACTCCGGAGAGCTTCAAGCTTGTAAGTTGTTAAATGGATGGTGCACCCGGCAGGGCTCGAACCTGCGACCTTCTGATTCGAAGTCAGACGCTCTATCCAACTGAGCTACAGGTGCAACGGTGGTTAATATAATTTGTTCGTGATGAATCGGCAAACGACGCGGGGAGAGGGTCTCAATGGTCTCAATGGTCTCAGGTCTCTGAGATCTGAGATCTGAGATCTGAGATCTGAGATTTGAGATTTGAGATTTGAGATTATTTGAGATTTGAGATTTGAGATGCGAAGCCCAACTCGAAACTCGAAACTCGAAACTTCCTCCCACTCAGGACTCAGTACTCAGCACTCAGCACTTTGTCTTTACTCTGCACTCTGTCTTTCATCGGCACATAATCCCTCGTGCGATTTCCCAGATATACCTGTCGCGGGCGCGCGATCTTTTGATCGGTGTCTTCCAACAGCTCAACCCACTGCGCCAGCCATCCCGACGTCCGCGGAATCGCAAACAAAACCGGAAACATGTCCACCGGGAACCGCATCGCCTGATAAATAATTCCCGAATAGAAATCTACGTTCGGATAAAGTTTGCGCTTCACAAAATAGTCGTCCTCCAACGCAATCCGCTCAAGCTCCAATGCGATGTCCAGCAGCGGGTCCTTGCCCGTAACTTCAAACACTTCATAAGCGACTTGCTTGATAATGCGCGCACGCGGGTCGTAGTTCTTATAGACGCGGTGGCCGAAGCCCATCAGTTTGAATTCGCCTGCCTTCACTCGTTTGATGTAGTCGGGAACTTTGTCGACCGAGCCAATCTCATTGAGCATCCGCAGCACCATCTCGTTCGCGCCGCCATGCAGTGGGCCATAGAGGGCTGCCGCGGCACCGGCTAGCGATGAAAAAGGATCTGTGTGCGCGCTGCCAATGCTCCGCATGGTGTGCGTGCTGCAATTCTGCTCGTGATCGGCATGCAGGATGTAGAGCACATTCAACGCCTTTTCAAGCACCGGGTTCGGTTGATACTTCAACTCGGTAGTCTTAAACATCATGTTGAGGAAGTTGCCCTCATAGCTCAGCTCGTTATCGGGATAGGAATAGCGCATTCCGATGCGATGCCGATAAGCAAACGCGGCAATCGTCGGCACCTTTGCGATCAGACGATGAATCTGCCGGCGGCGACAGTCCACCTTAAAGATCTCTTTCGCATCAGGATAGAAAGTTGAGAGTGCTCCCAGCGTTGCTTGAAACATTCCCATCGGATGGGCGTTGTAGTGAAAGCCGTCGATGACTGTCTTGATGTTCTCGTTGATGAAGGTGTGGAAGGTGATGTTGCGAGTGAACTCAGCTAGCTCGGACTCAGACGGCAGTTCGCCTTTCAACAGCAGGTAAGCAACCTCGAGATAGGTACTCTGCTCGGCCAGTTGTTCAATAGGATAGCCGCGATACTCGAGAATGCCTTGATCACCGTCGATGAAGGTAATCCGACTCTTACACGACGCGGTATTCATGAACGCCGGATCGTAGGTCATCAAGCCAAAGTCTTCGTCGCCCGTCTTTATCTGACGCAGATCCATCGCCTTAATGGTTCCTGACTCGATGGGAAGTTCGTATTGTTTGCCCGTGCGGTTGTCGGTGATAGTCAGAGTGTCACTGCTCATTTTTTCTCTCTCTTCCAATTGTCGGTCCCGGTACGAAGCAGATTAACGCTGAGATGCCCGCGGAGCAAACACGCAGAGCTTGGAGTAATAATTAGGATTATTCGATCCGTTGTGATGAGGTCAGTACCACCGCGCGGTAGCGACTGTGCGTAAACTCGAGGTCTCAGGAGACAAATCAAGATACGTAGTCTCACTGTCAGGAAGTGGACCCTGTCCCCCCCTGAGTTTTGGCTCAATGAAGATCGGTATCTTGAATCTGCCAACCAAACATGTGAACAGGCCAACTTGAAGCGGGGACAGGGTCCGCCTTCCTGACAGTAAGACTACGTATCTTGATTTGTCGCTTTAGACCTTGAGTTCTTGCACAGTCTCCACTGCGAGGTGGTACTGACCTCATGACACGCTTCCAGACCTTCGAAAGCAGAATCGAATCTCTATCCACCGATTCCGCGGATTAAGAGCGACCGACCGCAAACGCGGGAGTCACGTGCGCGCCTTGACGATGGCCTGCTGACGCAACGAGGGGCGGCTACAAGGTGCCGCCCCTACAATTCTTAACTCGTGGATCTGAGTAATCGCTGGTCGCTATTTGATTCCTATTAGTTCTACATCGAACAGCAACGTTGCGTTCGGCGGGATATCGGGCGGGCGGCCAGCTGCCCCATAACCGAGCGCAGCGGGGATTACGAACTTGCGTTTGCCTCCAGGCTTCATCGTCATCAAGCCTTCGTCCCAACCCTTAATCACTGCACCAACACCGATGCGAAAGTCAGCCGGGCCACGATTGCGCGAGCTGTCGAACTCCTTTCCGCTCTCCAGGGTGCCGGTATAGTGGACCGTGACCGTTTGGCCGCGAGTCGGGCTAGGTCCGGTGCCTTCCTGAATATCGGTGTATCTCAAACCGGAAGGAGTAACAACTTCGGCAGAACTCTTGCGCTTGCTAAGGACCAGGGCAATCACCGACGCCGCCAGGGCGAGGACAATGACGATCGCGACGATCCGCATCGAGCGGTTCTTCGCACTTCGTGGTCCACTGGCGGTGGGCGCGTAAGTACCCTTAGGTTTCTTTTTGGCCTTTACATTCTTTCGGTGTCGACTCTGTGGCAAACGGGGTACTCCTCAACGTGTGCGTAAGTTTAGTGGTGCGACGTTATACCGCCTTTTCATGGTTGTTGACAACCGAGACTTGAAGGCGCGACGGCTCAATCAATCTTAAAAATGCCTTTAGGGGCTTTGTACTTCTTATCCCAATCGACCCAGGGCACATCAGTCGCGCCCAAAACGTACTGCAACACGCGCCACTTGCCATTCACGGTTTTCAGAAGACCGATCACGCCTTCGTCAAAGGCGCCCGCATCGATCGCTTCCTGGTAGACCGTGCCGCTGTAGTCAAGCGCACTGCCATCAGGTTTCTGTGGATAGGCACGGACAAAGGCAAAGCCCTTCTGCACACTCAATTGATCCACTTTGAAGATGACCGGCTGCTTCAGCTGTTTTTCAACCGGGACTCGCAAAGCGTCCAGTATTGCTTTTCTTTCGGGTGAATTTCGCTCGGGCGTGTATGGCCCAGTGGCGACTGAGGTGTCTTCAAGCTTTCCGCCGCCCTGGCCAACAGCGGAATTGGTTGCGCTCAAGAGCAAAACAATTGAAACCGAAAAAATGGTTATTAATCTAAGTGTGCTGAACATGCTACGAACACCTCCGATAATTTAAGTATCCGGAGACTACCACGTAGAGCAACATGTACATCAGGACAGACAGTTGGTTACCTGCCCTTGCGGAATCGGCTGAGCCGTCTGATGTACGGCGGTGGCTATGCCCCGCCGTAGATTCAGCTTTCGTTCTGGGGCTACGCCCCAAATCGGCAACGGGATTTCGAAAAATCTTAAAGGGCATAGCCCAAAAACAAAAGACAAAGGCGACGGCGGGGCGTAGCCACCGCCTCACATCAGACGGCTCAGCCGCATTTCATGCTCGCGATCTCTCCAGACAGACTCGTCCATTAAGGGGTTTGTTCCTCGCTGGTGCTTACCTAGTGCTAAACTGTGCGGCCTAAGTTCCACATAGTTTCTGTCATCTACACAACATCAGTTCAGGAGATTCCTATGCGCCGAATCCTTTCGTTTGCCGCTCTTGGTCTGCTTTTAGTTCTACCCTCTTACGCCACGCTCGTTTACGGTCAGGAGGAAACTGCAAGGACACCAACCGCAAGTCCTTCGCCCTCACCTTCACCGTCGCCAGCCAAGCCAACTAACGAGTCGGCACTTGCCGGTATTGAGTGGCGCAGCATTGGACCAGCAAACATGGGTGGACGCACCGCAGATGTCGAAGGTGTTCCCGGCGATCCGAACATTGTTTATGCGGCAACGGGCTCCGGAGGTCTTTGGAAAACTACGAATGGCGGCGTGACGTGGAGACCGATTTTCGAAAGACAGAATACGATCTCGATTGGCGACATCGCTTTGGCTCCGAGCAATCCCGACGTTATCTGGGTGGGTACTGGCGAATCGAACGTGCGCAACAGCGTTTCGTTCGGCGATGGCGTTTATAAATCGACGGACGCGGGAAAAACCTGGCAGCATATGGGACTAAAAGAGAGCGAGCATATCTCGGGGATTGCCATCCATCCGACCAATCCCGACATCGTGTACGTCGGCGCCCTGGGCCACGCGTTTGGCCCGAATGAAGAACGCGGAGTGTTCATGACAACCGACGGCGGAAAGACCTGGACCAAGACGCTCTACCTTGATCGAGAGCACGGCATTTCGGATCTCGAAATCGATTCTTCCAATCCCAACATTCTTTATGCAGGCATGTGGAGTTTTGACCGAAAACCCTGGACACATCGCAGCGGCAGTGAAAAGGGCGGTTTGTACAGATCAATCGATGCCGGTCGCACCTGGAACAAAATAACGAAAGGACTGCCAAAGTTGATGGGACGCATCGGCGTCCGGATTGCGCCGAGCAATCCCAATGTCGTTTATGCGATCGTCGAGTCAAAAGACGGCACGCTCTATCGATCTGATGATAAGGGCGAGACGTTCCGGCAAGTTTCCAAAGACACGCGGATCGTCTCACGCGGCTTTTACTACACCACCGTGCGCGTTGACCCAACGAACGAAAACCGCATATTCGCGGTTGCTTCGGTGCTCTTTGTTTCGATCGATGGAGGCAAAACCTTTCGCTCAATTACGGGCAGAACCCATATCGACTATCACGCGCTCTGGGTGGATCCAAAGAATCCGAGAAGGATGTGGCAAGGCCAGGATGGCGGGATCGCCGTGTCCTACGATGGCGGTGAGACTTGGGATTATCGAAACAACATCCCGTTGGGACAGTTCTATCAAATTTATGCAGACAATCGCCTGCCCTTTTACTACGTGATGGGTGGCTTGCAGGACAATGGCGCCTGGACTGGACCAAGTCGCACACGTGAACCGGCCGGCATCATGAATGACGACTGGCGCATGGTCAGTTTCGGTGACGGCTTTTACGTAATCAATCATCCCGATGATCCCGAGCTCTACATCTCTGAGTCGCAGGGCGGAAACATCTTGCGGACTGACATGCGCACTCGCGAACAACAGGACATCAATCCGTGGGGCCGAGGCAGCGGCGATGGACCAGCCGAGGGCGAGAAGTTTCGTTTTAACTGGAACTCTCCCATCATCCCCTCGACCCATGATCGGAATACCGTCTACTTCGGCGGCAACGTGGTTTTCAAGTCGAGCGATTTCGGAAAGACCTGGGAACAGATCAGTCCGGACTTGACGACAAACGATCCTGCGAAACAGAAAGACGCGGGCGGACCAATCGCTGTTGAAAACACGACCGCTGAATATCACACCACCATCATTACGTTGGCGGAGTCGCCCATTCAGAAAGATCAGATTTGGGCCGGCACTGATGATGGCAATCTTCAGGTCAGTAACGACGGTGGAAAAACCTGGACGAACCTGATTAAGAACATCTCGGGCCTCGCCGCAAACTCTCCTGTTTCGGCAATCGAGCCTTCCCGCACGAACGCCCAACTAACCTATGCAGCGTTCGATCGGCACATGCTTGACGACTTTCGCCCTTACATCTTCAAGACGTCAAACGGCGGTAAGAGTTGGCAAAACATAAGCGGCAACTTGCCGGCGAAAGCGTACGTGCAGGTAGTGCGCGAAGATCCGAAGAATCCTAATTTGCTTTATGCCGGAACGGAGATTGGTTTGTTCGCTAGTTATGACGGTGGCGCGAGTTGGGGCCGACTGAACTTGAAGAACCTGCCGCATGTCTCAGTACACGATATTGTCGTTCATCCGCGCGAGAACGATCTGATTCTGGCTACGCATGGGCGCAGCGTCTGGATTCTTGACGATGCGACACCGGTGCAACAGATGAGCGCGCAGATTCTTGGAAAAGCGGCGCACCTCTTTCCGGTGCGACCGGCACTTCGCTTTGCCACGCGCTTTACGCGGTACGGAATTGGTGATGCGATCTTCACCGGCCCGAACCCGCCTTACGGATCGCTGATCACCTACTACTTGAAGGAGAAACCAGACGATAAAGCGACTTTCAAGGTTCAGATTTTTGATCGGGCAAACAAGCTGGTCTTTGAGTTAGACCGGCCGGCTAAAGAAGCGGGGTTGAATCGCGTCGCGTGGAATCTTCGCCACACCGGCGCGGAGCTACGAAGATTGCCCACGGATGAGGAAATGATGTTCGGCGGTGGGCCCAGAGGACCGCTGGCGGTGCCGGGTAACTATACCGTTAAGGTGACTGTGGGCGAGCAGGTACTCGAGCAGCCGTTGGAAGTGCGCCTCGATCCGACCATTACTGTCCCCGCGGGCGATCTGCAGGCACAGTTGGAACTGGCTTTGAAAGTCCGCGACATGCAGAGCTCAGTGAATGCCGCTTTGCGGTTCCTGGATAGTCTCGAGACGCAAGTTAAGAATACACAAACGACTGCAAAGACTTTGAGTAAGGAGCCGGACAAGGAACTGACGAAGGCGCTCGAGGATTACCTGAAACAGATTGACGCTCAACAAGACCGTCTTGCACGGGCAACGGACGGTTTGGGGTTTCCGGGCAAGTCACAAATCTCAAATCGACTTGGCGATATCTTTGGATCGATTGATGGGGCGAATGCGGCGCCGACACCCTTCGTGCGGAAATATCTGGAAGAGGTCGAGCCCGAGTATCGCTCGCGGATGACGGAAGTGAATAAGTTCATCTCGGAAGTGCCGCAGTGGAATGAGAAACTGAAAGCCTGGAATATGCCGACGCTGACTACGCGGAAGCCGATTGAGTTTTGAGGTGCGCGCAATTGATTGCTGCTTATCGTCGTCAGTGCCTTGCGGCTCTGCCGCATTCCTTGCGGTAAGCCTCCGGCTTACCGCGCTCTATCGCTTATGAAGAGGCTTCGCCTCAATTTTCCATGGCTGATCGCATACCGGAGTTCCGAGGCGAAGCCTTGCAGAGTAAGGACCTTCCCGGTAAGCCATAGGCTTACCGCAAGGAATGCGTCAGAGCCGCGAAACGCAAATGAACAAACTTGATCTAACGTACTTGCGCAGAAGATTTTTGGCGACGTTCTTTGTGCTCTTCGCCTGGTGTGTGATTCAGGCTCAAGGCCCGCCACATGAGACCGGGAATTTTCGCAAACCGGAGCTTATTGAACTAACAAAGTTGGATCCCACCATCAAGTTGGATATTCGCTACGCAACCCGGAACAACTTTCTCGGACGGCGCGTGTACAAACAAGCGCGCGCGTTCCTGCAACAACCCGCTGCGGAAGCGTTGGTGCGCGTCAACCATTCGCTGCGAAGAGAGGGATACGGACTGGTTGTATTCGACGGCTATCGGCCATGGTCAGTAACAAAAGTTTTCTGGGATGTGACACCTGAAGACAGAAAAATCTTCGTGGCAGATCCGGCCAAGGGGTCGCGACACAATCGCGGTTGCGCTGTTGATTTGTCGCTCTTTGAATTGGCGACAGGGAAGATCGTGCAGATGCCGAGCGAGTATGACGAGATGACGGAACGAGCTCATATCAACTATGAGTGTGCCTCAGCGGAATCAAAGCGGCTGCGTGAAGTGTTGCGAAAGGCGATGGAAGCGGAAGGGTTTGCTGTCTATGAGCCTGAGTGGTGGCACTACGACTACAAGGATTGGAAGGAGTATCCGATCTTGAATTTGAAATTTTCGGAGATAAAACTTGGTCAGTAGTCAGTTGTCCGTTGTCTTCTATCGCAAATTGAATCTCGCCAATGTAACGAGCTACTGAACCAAGAAGTGCAACCGACAACGGACCACTGACAACAGACCAACGGACCACTGACTACGGACCTCTTTTCAATCAACTCTTCGACGCAGTTGTTTTCGCTGCCCTTGATAACCGAATATTCCCATTGATTCCGTTAGCCGAGATGGAGTTTCCGCCACTGCCCACGTGCGCCACGTAGTTTCCATGCTTCGCTTTCTCGAGCACAAAATCGGGCAGGTCTGAGACAACCTTTCCATTCATGCCGTGCGCTTCGAGATCGGCACTCAAACCTTCCGCGAGTCGCAACTCGATATTGCCATTGATTCCGTGCATGCTGACTCTATCGTTCTCAATCTCCTTAAGTGCGACCGAGATATTCCCATTGATCCCGTGAAATTCGGCAGCACCCTTCGCCCCCGCCACTTCGACTTTGCCATTGATGCCATGCACTTCTACTGGGCCGTCGATTTCGCCTATCACAACCGCGCCATTTACACCTTCAGTTACGAGAGCGACCTGCCGGGGCAGCTTGAGTGTTACGCGTTCAGTCGGGCTGGATCCGAACATCTTCGCGAGGAAGCCCGCGTCGCCCTTCTTTCCGCGAATGTCGAGGCTGGTAGCAGTGGCTTCGATCACGACCTTGCGACGTTCGAGTGCTTCGGCGCTTTTCCCGATTCGCTCAACATAAACTTCGGCAGTGGTGGAGTCGGAGGTTTCTATTTTTACCGCGCCATTGATACCGGAAACTCGAACGCGGGCGCCCACAGCCAATTCATAAGTCTTGCGAATCTCTTCGCGAGTGTCGCCGGCGGTTTCTGACTCGCCGGCAATGACCTGCGGCAGTTTATTCAAGCTCACCCCATTACTCGTGTGCGAGCGTACAATTCCGGCTACGGCAGCAAGCAAAACCAGCAAGGCAACAATGATCAGGCGTTTCATAGGGAGTCTCCAGTTGGCAGAATCGCGTTAGTTCTAGCTCAATAACGTAAAACTGTGCGATTAGGTTCGCAGTTTATCGGCAAGGTATTTTGTGAGGACATATTTGAGGTGATAATTGACTACGCTGTTAGACCACGAAAATGAAGCTCAATCATCAGCGAGTAAGAGCACGTCGCGCGTCTCACAGTTGGGAAGGCGCTCCACTTTAATTAACAGACATTCAAGCATGGCGGCCGCAATGAAACTCAATTGCTCCTCATTCTGGAGAAGGCGCGCCGGGATAGGATTCAACTTCCTTAACTTCTAAGTCTGCGGCAGGCTTGTAAGACTATGAATGAGACGGAACGAAAGCTGCCCATTACAATCAGGCCGATCAGCGACATTTCTGAGATCGTCGCCGTCGAGGATCTGCAGAAGGAAGTCTGGGGATGTGATGACAGAGAAGTTTTTCCGGCGTTGGCGCTATTGCCAATGTGCCGGGTGGGTGCTGTGCTGTTGGGAGCATTCGCTGGGAATGAAATGGTCGGTTTTGTCTTCGGCTTTCCCGGCATCGAACATGGGCAACCTATTCTGCACTCTGACCTCCTCGCAGTCAGACCGAGCTATCGTGGGCAACAGCTCGGCAAACGACTAAAGCTTGAACAACGGGTAGAGGCCATGAAGAAGGGAATAAGCAAGATTTCATGGACCTTCGATCCGCTACAGGCCGTAAACGCTGATCTGAACTTCGCGAAGCTCGGCGTAACCTCCGATCGTTATCTCGTCAACTTCTACGGTCAAACCACCAGCTTTCTCCATAGCACTGGTTCTGATCGATTGTGGGTTACGTGGGATCTTGGGAGTGAACGAGTGAGCGAACGCCTGCGCGCGGATTCCCCGGCGACGCCAGAGCTTGAATACGCAACGCCCTTACTGCGGATTGACTCAACTGCGGAACCGGTTATCTGCGACATCACAGGTGACGAGCAGTCGCTCACGATCTACGTGCCTTCTTCTATCAATAGCCTGGCTGCGAACAACCTGGCTCTGGCAGACCGTTGGCGCGACACCACGCGAAAGGCATTCATGACGGCGCTTGATTCAGGGTTCATCGTCGAGGAATTTTATCGGTGTCAAGCCGACGATCATGCTGGCGGGTTCTACTTCATGCGAAAGACAAATGGGAAATAGTTTTTTTTACACAGCCGCGAACATGAGAAAGGCAAGGCCAAAGACCTTGCCTTTCTCAAACCAACTAGCGAGAAATTGTCCTCATGATTTCTTGTTGGAAGAAATGTACTGCTCGAGTTTCTTTCGGTCAGCGTAGTCGGGTTTCTTTTTCAAGAACTCCTCATACTCGAGTGCGGCCTTATCCTTCATGCCCGCGGCATTGTACAGGGTAGCAAGTCGCAGATGAGCGTCAGCGCGTCCCAATCGCCCCGCTTCAGTAAGGTAGGTAACTGCCTTGGAGCCTTTCTTCGTCTGTAAGTAGGCCTCGCCGAGGTAATAGTTAGCGTCGGCGGAAGTAGGCTGTATCTCGACCGCTGTGGTGAGGGGTTCGATAGCGCCTTCCGCCTTCTTCTGGCTCAATCGAACGCGACCCAGATTTAGCAGTGCAAGACCGAAGCGAGGGCGGACTTCGATGGCCCGCAAGTATGACTGCTCAGCATCCTCCGGCTTTTCCATTAACAGGTAGACGGTTCCCAGCTCTGTCCACGATTGAAAATCCTGAGGATCATTTTCAAGCAGTTGCTTGAGTAGTGGGACAGCCTCGTTGTATTTCTTCTTGTCGACAGCACTCTGGGCTTTGCCAAAAAGTCCCTCGTTAACCTTTGACCGCTTGTAAACATCTTCCGTTGAAATGGTTCGGGTTTTGGATTTAACAGCGCCACCTGGATTCCACTCGAATTCCAAGTCCTGTTTGTAATCCGTTCCAGTAGTTCCGGCCAAAGTAACCAGCACTCGCGCAATTTCATTATTCTCAACTTCGACGCCGATCTGATACTCGCCCTGTCTCAAGTTGGTAAATCTATAGCGGCCTCCACTTGGCACAGTTTGCCTTCCCAAGACATTTCCACCCAGCGAGTACAAAATTACACTGATGCTCATGGGGACTTTTTCGACGACCTTGGAATTGTCTACTTTGAGATCCCCGTAAAGCGTGTAGCCGCCGCCGCCCTGGCCCCTAGCCGATGGCGAGGCAACCAGCAGCGTGAGAATGATTAGCAAGATTGGTAAACATCGTCCCTGGCATTTCATGTCTGTTTCTCACCTTCGCAAACTTGAATTGTTAGTGCCCGTATACTCGAGCAGAGAAAAGGAAGGCCGCGACAAACATCGTCGCGGCCAGCCTGTCGAAGAACCGAACAATCCTAGAAACTAAAGCGCAGGCCAAATTGCATAGATCTTGGCGCCCCCTGGATTGCGGTCAGGTTTCCGAATGCTCCGTTGGGTGTCGTAGTCGCCCGGAACGGATCGAGGTTCATAACGAAGCCATCGACTGCTGTCAATCGCTGTGTGTTGGTCAGGTTGAAAACTTCCCAGCGGAATTGCAGGGAATGATTTTCACTCCAGGGCATCGACCAGGATTTGAAAACGCCCAGGTCGGTGACAAAGAAACCGGGGTAGCGGAAGATATTGCGATCTCCGCGCTCGCCCGGACGGCCACTACGAAAACTATGGAAAGCGGCTGCCGGATCTGAGAACAGGTTCGCCGGATTGGCGCCGCCACGGTTGGGATCGGATTCGACGGGAGCGATACGTGTCACGTAGTTGCGTCGGTTCCAGTTTGTCGGCCAACCTCCAAAGTCAAGCGGTGCTTCTACCGGCAGTCCGGAGTTCCAACGAACGATGCTTGAAATCTGCCAGCCACCGAGAATCGCGTTGACCGGACCGTTCGCATCACTTAGGAAAGTCCGGCCGCGGCCGATTGGCAACTGCCAGATCACATTAGCGTTCACGATGTGCCGCACATCGAAATCCGACACCGCGCGCTGCTGTAGTTGGTTTGCCGCGTTCAGGATAAACGGCGTAAAGGGCGCATCGGTCTGCAGACCCGAAACGTCGTCCATAGATTTCGAGAACGTGTAGTTGAGATCGTAGGTCAGAACGTCTCGGAAGCGCTGGCGAATGCTCACAGTGGCACCGTGATAATCCGAACTACCAATCGTGCTATATACCGCCAGGGCGCCATATTGCGGTTGGTAGAAGTAACGCCGACCAGAGAAAGCATCCAAAATATCCTGGGCGGTAGTCCAGTCGTTCCCTAAATCAAAACAACCACCGACCGCCCCGCAGCTTGGATTGATGTTGCTCAGCGGCATCATCGCGTAAACAGCTTGCGTGTTGGTCAGTGCCGGAACGCCGAACAGAATATTGCCGAGCGATCCGGGCGCGTAGAGATTATCGAAGAACGGTAGGTTCCCGATGGAGTTGATCGGAGTATTCGCAGCTCGCGCAATCTCCAGAATGGTTGCCGCCTCGGTCCAGGTTTGGCCCGAGCGTGGATCTCTGAAGTTCAAATTGGTTTGGACCGCATCACGGCCAGCCAACAAGTTACGCGCGGAACGACCCACATAAGCTGTTTCGATGACCATCCCAGCTGGCAGGTCCCGTTGCCACGAGACATTCCAAGTGTAATTGATCGGTGACTGCAGCGAGCCATCGAGCGAACTCTCAATGCGCCTCGCATTATTTGGCGCGCGCTGTTGCGGGAAGGTCAGGGCACCGGGAACGACGATGCCGGGCAAAGTGCGGACCGGCTGGCCCAATCCAGTGAACAATGGACCGGGGTTCGTCGTGACGTTGAAAGAGTTTGCTGGGGTGGTTTGCGATGATGCGAATCCCAGCGAGTTTTGCGAGTTGAAGGTTACGGCCAACTGCTGACCAAAGTAATCGTTCGTGATCGCAAAGCCGCCACGAAGTACACCTGCGCCATCGTTGCCGATAAACTTACCCAACCAGTTATCGCCCAGACTGGGAGACCAGGCCACGGCTATTCTTGGCTGCAGGTTATTGGTGTCCCAGTTGTAAAACTGGTCCGTTCTGTTAACGGTGAGTAACTCGGTGTAGTTAACCCCAGCCTCAGCCGATGCGATCCGTTGCTCTAAATATTGACCGAGCGGGATGTTCGGTTTAGCCATGAAACCCTGAGTCTCGTACACCGGCTTGCTGAGGCCATAGCGCAAGCCGTAAGTCAGGGTCAGATTCTGCCGGATCTTCCAGATATCCTGAGCATAAATGTCGTACTCTTCAGTGGCGAACTCTCTGAAATTTGGCGTACCAGCCGCTGACGGCTGGCCATCAACTCCAAAGTTGAATCTGGCCGTGTATTGCGAGAAGCGACCAATGACCGCGGCCAGCGCGGATTTGAGATCGTCGTTGTTACTCGTGACCGTGTAACCGGCGTTAAAGATCGGAGTGAGCAGAACATTTCCCGACGATTGGTAGAAGAACGGATTCGTCAGGGCCTGATCGAAAGCAGCGGAGAATTCGCTCCGGCGATTGCGAACTATTCGGATATTCGTGCCAAACTGAAATGTGTGGTTCTCCTTCGTCCAGGAGAGATCGTCTGTGATGTTTGTGACTGGGTTTACGCGGCTAAAGGTGTACGTAGCCAGGGTGGGGTTGAAGATGAAACGGAAGAAGATGTCGTTTCCGGATGTATCACCCAGGTCGCTCACCGCCAGCCGGGTTAAACCGTACCGGAAGTTATTGGTCATATGGCTGTTGATTGACCAGGTATGTCCCGCTACAAAACCGTATGGATGGTACCAACGAGTTCTAAGTGGAGTATCAGGAAACTGCTGTGGATTGGCTGTGCTTACCGGGAGACTATCGTGCTGATAGGAGCCGCGGAAGAAAATCTGCTGGCTGCCGCTTTTGGTCAGATTGTAGTCCAAGCGCAACTGATGACCGTTGAGACTGACAGCCGTCGGTGCATTAAAGCGGAAACTCCCGGTGTTGATTGTGTCACCGCCAGTTTCGTTAGCTGGGTACCTGGCTGCCGCATTGGCCAACGTGGTGAGCGCTACATTGTTTAGTCCCACCGCTGGGAAAAAAGCATTAAGTTGCGCAGGGGTCAAAGTTATCAATTGCACGGCAGCGCCGGTGCAACTGGCGGCGGGGACGCCCGGAGCGCACCCTCTAAACCTCACTTCACCTCTCCCGAGATGAGCTAACGGCACAATGCGTCCGCCAACTGCCGCTCCACTGGCATCACGGCGACCTTCATAACTGTAGAAGAAGAACGCTCGATCCTTGACGATTGGACCGCCTAATGCACCACCGAACGTGTTTCGGATGAGTGCGGGCCGTGGGACGCCACTGCGATTGTTAAAGAAGTCATTCGCTGAGAAGATCGTGTTGCGATGAGCCCAAAAAGCAGCGCCATGGAATTCGTTGGTCCCGCTCTTTGTAACCAGCGAAATCTGTGCGCCTGCAGAGCGCCCCTGAACGGCGTTGGCGTTTGTGGTTACTACGCGGAATTCCTCGACCGCCTCGGCATTAAGTCGGAGCACGGGTGAATTGATATCGTTTGTCTGGGCTTCGTTGATATCAACACCATCCAGCGTGATGTTTGATTGGTCAGCGCGTGCGCCAGTCACGTTTCCCGCACGCGTCACGCCAGCTTGCAACGTCAAAAGCGAAATCGGGTTTCGTGATTCAAGTGGTAGTTGCGTGATTTGCTGGTTAACAAAGTTGTTTCCCAGAGTAGCGTCCTGCGTGTTGAGCAAGACTTCTCCCTGTCCCGAGGAGACTGTAACGGTTTCACTGAGAGCGCCGATCTCAACTTCCACGGCGAGCTCGGTGTTCTTGTCAACCAGAGCATTCACTTCCGTGACGGAGGCTTTCTTGAATCCCTGGGCCTCGACATCGACCTGATACTGGCCGGGAGGGATCAGGCTGAAGCTAAACCGTCCAGAGTCGCTTGAAGTTTGAGTTCGATTGAAATTCCTTTCAGCGTTCGTGAGAGTTACTGCGGCACCTGCGATGAGGTTTCCTTGCGGATCTTTCACCGTGCCATTGATTGAGGAGGTACCCTGACTCAGCGCCACTATCGAAGACATCAGCAAAACAAAGATCGCGCCGAGCGTCAGAGCAGTACCTCTTCCGAAAAGCGTTAGTCTACTCATTGTGCTCCTCCATGAGATTGGGTGTGTCATTCAGTTTTAAGGCGTTTGGCTAAACGAGAACCTTGGCTCGGTTCAGTTGAAAACTCGGGACTCAATCGATGTAGAGCTGGCGCGGTGAATTAGACTTCGAGCCAGTCAGTCCCTGTGGAGTTCTCAATTCGAGTCTGAAACGCATGATGGCCGAACGGCCGAGGCAATATTTCGTGTCGAAAAACTACTTGCAGATGCTATTCCGCCAAAAAAAATAGGGACCCTGATGAGTCGGAACTTCATTTCTTAGGGATTTAGCAATCTTTCAGAACGTGACCTCCGGAGTATATCCAAAAATCTCGTGCAGCCTACATTTTTTTGGATTTGAGGCGGAGCTTAGTTAGATGAACGGCAATCGGTGAGGAGAAAAGCAGAACCGGATCGTGTAGCGTAGCGGTGAATCCCTGTTGTCTAATTGCCCCTGCCAAGACCGTCAACCAGCACCTGAGAAAGCCGCGACATAAGCAGGTATCCCGGATTTTCCACCGACCACATTACTTCGGGCATATCATCTACGGTGATGGCCATGGCAATGCGCCCTTTTTTTGAGTAGATAATGCCGACGGCACTTCGTAATCGATCCAGTGCGCCATATTTGGTGGCCATTGGCGTGTCCGAGAGAGATCGCCCAATTGCATAACGAACCTGTTCGCGCTTCATCAACTCGATCATCTGCTTTGAAGAGTCTTTATTAACCACCTCTCCACGCTCTAATTTCTCCAGGAGCTGGACCATCTCGCGTGAGGTTGCAAAGCCAAGTCCAAATTTCTTGTTCGCTTCAATTTTTCCTGCTGCGCTGTCACCACCACCGAAAACCTTTCTTAGAATTTTGATGTTCTTGAAGCCGAGAGATTCCATGCGTGCGTTGACGGCATCGGTAGTCAGGACATCGAGCACCAGGTTCGTCGCGGTATTGTCGCTCACCAGCATCATCAGGTGAACGGCATCACGAAGTGTGAGACGAAGCCCCTCGGAAAACTCATTGAGAATTCCCGAACCGCCCACTTTCTTCTGCTTCTCGAGCACGAGTTCGTCGGTCCACTTCGCCTTTCCCTCCGCAACCCGGGCAAAGGCTTCGACCATGACCGCAATCTTGATTGTGCTCGCGGTCTTCACACGCTCGTCAGATCTCAACGCATACTCCTCGCCGGTATCTAGGTTCTTTGCGTACATGTAGACGTTTCCTTTGAAACCGGCGAGTTCTGCTTTGATCTTTGCGTCGAGCACAGCGTGGGGTTGCTGGGCCAATGCCGGCGAAATGATGAGCAGAACCAGCGCGATGCTGGCGCAGCAAGTTGTTAGCTTCATGTTTGCTCTTCGGAAGGAGTTAAAGAAGACCTCGGCCGGTTTAGCAGGCGAGCGATTTCTTGTCAACGCACCAACGGAGTTAACCCTTGAAGCCAGGAGAATTCACAGGTGAG
>JANNON010000734.1:0-4880 GCA_031399105.1 Blastocatellia bacterium
CCGCTTCAATCCGAACGCCCTTTGGCAATTTCTCAACAGGTAATCAAGATCGAAGGGTTTAGGCGATAGAAAAGTGAGGAATATCAATTGTTATTTCTAGTGCGGATTCCTGCACTGCACCCCGCAAGACCACACCGACACCGGGCTTATATGGAGTGCAATGCAAAGCAATTGTTTGGCGGTGCAGGCAAAGAAGCGTAGCACAAACACGAGGGAGGGAAAACGTGAATCTAGGAGCACTGAAAACCTGACAAATGTTGACATTCATGCTCAACAAATATCATGAGAATGTCTGGTTTTCTTCACCAATCCTTTCCCTTTCGCCAATGTTTCAAAAGACGTAAAGATAGCACATACAACGGTTTATAGGAGTTTTCGATCATGGCACTGGAAGAACGCAACGGACATCGATATTTCTACTCGAAAAAGCGGGTCAATGGGCGCGTAGTTTCGACCTATGAAGGAAAGGGAGAGTTAGCCGTTTTGCTTGATCAATTCGGTAAGTTATCCCGTGCTGAGGCCGAAGCAAAAGCCCAGCATGAAAAGGCAGACTTTGACCGTGAAACGGCACCGGCAAAGAAGCTTGCGGCGTTGCTAGACGAACAGGCCGAACACTGTCAATTGATTGAAGACGCCTTGTTTCTCACGCACGGTTATCACAAACACTCACGAAATTGGAGGAGGATGCGTGGCACGACGTAAGAAGGGATTTCAAGAGCTAATAACGCTCACGGATAAGGAGAACCCAAATCCTGAGCATGTCAAACAGATTCGGGAATTGGTAAAGAATCCTGATGCGGAGGCAAAGGCACTGCTCGCCGTTAATGAGGCGTCGGAGCGTGTCTTTCGGTATTCTGCCAAGCTTTGGTCCAACACTAAGGCCGTGGAAGAACTCTATGCGTTTGAGTTGGCGGAAAAGCGAAAGGAGATGGACTACACATCGGCCGACCGTATGGTCAAAATGTTGATTGACCAGGTGATCTTGTGCCAGTTTGCGTTGTGCCGCAGTCAGATGACTTTGGTGGCGAAGCTTCACGAAGGGGGACTTTCCTTTCACGCAGCCACCTACTACAACCGGACCGTAACGGAACACCAGAGACGCTTCAACCGGGCATGCCTCAGCTTGACAAAGGTTCGCAAGCTTCTGGCCGAGAGTGAGTATTACCAGCAGAAGGCTCGGCGAGCCAGACGCGTTGCGACAAAACACTCGATGGATATATATGCACGACTTTCTAAATAGTAGGCAACTTAGAACGGACGGTGATTATGACGGCCTTGCTGTGGCTCCGAGTAAACATTTCAAGTCGGATCGCTAACGAGGTCAGCAGAATATTAAGCGATACCGTTAAGGGATGATGAGGATGTCTCGGTGCATTCGATGGTTCAGGGCGACGAGTAGGCCAATCGACCTTTGCTGTGATCCTATGCAGTCGCCCCGAAAAACCTATTTCAAAAGCATTTATCAGAAGGACTCAGGTTTGTTCACCAGTGTTCATTTCGGGTATATTGCTCGGTAAAGATCGGCACTCCGTTCGGATACTTATTATGCCTCGACGACAAAACTCAACAAGCCAGAAACGAATAGAACAGTACGAACACAAGGACAAGGACCGGTTGAATAATCCGCCGGTTGGGCTTGTTGACTCTCATACTGACAACGGCGGGCAGAAAAAGAAGACCTACGAATATGATCCGCATCTTGATCCGCAGCTTCAGTGGGCGGGAAAAGCGGAGCACACGAGTTTTGAAGTTCCGACGGTCAGTTTGCATGTTCATGAACGTATCGATCCGCGGCGGATAATTGAATCGGTAAGAAAAAAGGAAGAAGAATCGGATGAGCCGTCGCAGCCGAGCCTTTTTGAGGAAAAGAGATTGCCGCGACGCGAGGCGATAGAGTTTTACAAACACCGTGAGAACTGGTCCAACCGTCTGATTGCAGGCGACAGCCTGCTGGTGATGAATTCGCTTCTTGAAAAAGAAGGAATGGGCGGGAAGGTGCAGATGGTTTATTTCGATCCGCCATACGGGATCAAATACGGCTCGAACTTTCAGCCCTTCGTAAATAAACGCGACATACGAGAGGACAAGGATGAAAACCTAACCGCCGAGCCAGAAATGATAAAAGCATTTCGTGACACATGGGAACTCGGTATCCATTCTTATCTCACGTACCTCCGCGACCGCCTTTTGCTCGCAAGAGAATTGCTCTCTGAAACGGGAAGCGCGTTCGTACAAATTGGGGATGAAAACGTTCATCGAGTTAGTCTAATACTCGACGAGGTCTTCGGCGCGGAGAATCGCGTCGCAACCATCACCTTTGCCACAACCAGCGGAAGTTCGGCAAATACGCTGCCACAGGTAGCCGACTATATTTTGTGGTATGCGAAAGATAAGATCCAGAGTGACTACTATCGACTCTACGAAGAGCTTTCGCGCAAGGAAATTATTGAGTTCTTTTCTTCATACGTCATGGTTGAGTTGCCCGATGGATCAACCCGTCAGCCAACCGCAATGGAGCGATTTGATCCGGACAAGAATCTACCCAAAGGAAGTAGAATCTACAGAAGGACGGGATTAGATTCCCAAGGCCATTCTACAACGGGGAGATCCGAACCTTACGAATGGAATGGGAAGAGTTTTCATTGCTCAGTAGGCCGCCAGTGGTCGGTTTCGAAGGAAGCGATGGATCAGATCGCAGATTTGGGGCGGTTAGATTCGGCCGAAGGAGCTTCGCTAATGTGGCGCAAATATGAAGATGAAGTTCCAGGCCGCCGAATCAACAACATTTGGCCTTCTCAAATGTATGAGAGCAATAAAACCTATGTCGTTCAAACTGCGAGTACGCCCATACAACGCTGCATGCTAATGACGACGGAGCCTGGCGAATTAGTGCTGGATATTACGTGCGGCAGCGGCACAACTGCCCAGGTTGCCGAACAATTAGGACGAAGGTGGATCACTTGCGATACATCGCGAGTTGCCCTGACATTAGCAAAAAAGCGAATGATGACAGTGCAATTTGATTACTACAAGTTTGCGCAAGAGTCTGAGGGAGTTAGCAGCGGATTTGCCTATAAGACGGTTGCAAAGGTTACGCCAAGAATACTAGGTGAAGGTGCTCCTCCGGAGATAGTCCATTTGCGCGACCAGCCACGAAATGATTCTTCCAAAATAAGAGTTACAGGGCCATTCACCGTCGAAGCGGTTCCGGCTCCCTATGCAAAATCCACGGATGAAAACAGCGCGGAATCTGGGCAGGAGGCTGATAATTCCGTAGCGCGATCAGGAGAGACTCTTCGACAAGGCGAATGGATAGATCGATTGAAAGATGGAGTACGCGGAAAAGGCGGCGAAACAATATCATTCTCCCGAATAGAAACGCTTGAGGCGACCCGACATTTTCAGGCACATGGCGAGACGCTAGGGGAAGTTCCAAAGCGTGTACTCGTGTGTTTCGGTCCGGAACACGCTCCGCTTGAACAGAGACTAGTCGAGCTTGCCTTGGACGAAGCCGAGCATATGAGGCCAGCTCCGCAGATGATTCTTTTTTGCGCATTCCAATTCGACCCGGAAGCCCGAAAGGACATCGAGGAGACAAATTGGAAAGATGTTCAGCTTCTGGAGGTTCAAATGGATGCCGACCTCTCGATGGACGATCTAAAAAAGAAACCGAGAGACAAAAATAATCCGGCATTCTGGCTGATCGGTCAGCCGGATGTTGAACCTAAGAAACTTCCGGACGGAATGTATCAGGTCGAGGTAAAGGGCTTTGATTATTACAACCCCAAAACCGGGCAAGTAGAGAGCGGCGGGACAGGTGACATTGCAATGTGGATGCTCGACCCCGACTATGATGACCGCAGCCTTTTCCCGACACAAGTTTTTTTCCCAATGGCAGGCGACAAAGAAGGCTGGGCAAAGCTTGCCAAGAACCTGAAAGCAGAGATAGATGAAGAAAAGATTGAAGCATTCCGTGGAACTGTTTCTTTACCTTTCAAAGCGGGAAGGAAAGTTGCCGTGAAGATCATCGATTCCCGTGGGATCGAGTCGTTGAAAATAATTCATCTCTGAAAATGGAAACGTTAGAGTCTCTGAAAGCCTACTGCTCGAATAACAATCGTGTCGTTCCGATGCTAATTTACTGGAACAAAATGTATCAATTGCTGCGAAACAAGAAGCGGAAAGCAGATGGCGGATGGGATCATCCGGCATTGCCTCTTATTCTAGGTGCGTGGTGGGACTCTTCCACTTTTGAAACTGCTTCGATTTGAAGAGCATCTGAAGTGGGCTGAACAAGAGGGACTGTTAGATGAAATTTGAGCCTACCTGAGAAGTCTTGAGGAAAGCGACTGGGCTCACCTTGGCGAATTACCTGGCGAGATGGACAAGATCGATAAGCTAATAATTAATTCCCCTTACATTGTGCCGTCACATTATTGGCATTATGAAAGGGAAACGCGCACTTTTGACAAACGAGAAGGCCGTCGTCCCGCCGGATATGTGGTTGCGACGGAAGGTTCGAGGTCTTTTGATGATCCCGGACAGTTTGTTCAGATAGAGCTAGTTGAAAGAATAAGGCCGCGAGTTGATAAATGGCGCGAGGCAGGCTATCCGGGAGTTACCGGAATGACGAAGCGGCTGTTAGATTATTGGTACGACAGAGATGGTAAAGACGAGAAGAAATTTTTCTTTTGTCAGCTCGAAGCCATTGAAACGCTAATTTGGCTCACCGAGGCGCCGGAAGCCGAAAAGACCGGAATTAATATCCCGTCAGACGGCGGACAATTCCAAAGATTGTGCAGCAAAATGGCGACCGGAACCGGGAAAACTGTTGTGATGAGCATGCTTATTGCATGGCAGATCCTGAACAAGGTCGCCAA
>JANNON010000745.1:0-3298 GCA_031399105.1 Blastocatellia bacterium
CCGTCGCGTACGAAGAGCAGTTAGGTCCGCCATCTGGCCCACCGAGTTTGATCAAGCCTTCTCATGAGTTAAATGGCGAGGCACTGTTGCGCGCAGGAAAGCCAGCCGAAGCTGCTGCGCAGTTCAGGACTTCATTGCTGCGACAGCCGAATCGCGCGCGATCGCTGCTGGGCGCAGCGCGTGCGGAAAAGGCAATGGGAAACGAAGTAGCGGCGGCGGCGTTCTATGCGAGACTTCTGGAGCAGTGGAAACAGGCTGATGCTGGTTTGCCCGAATTGGCTGAAGCGAAGAAGTATGTTGAAAAGAAACTGAAACCATAGCCATCCACAGATTCCACATTTTTCACAGATTCAAAAGTAAGTTCAGTCGCAGACTAAGTCATGCCAATGTCCGAGGCAGCCTCTGTTACCTCGTTTGTTTCTAGTCTTGAAGGAATCTGTGTCATCTGTGGAATCGGTGGACAGTTTTTTCTAATCTCAGGAGAGTTTCATGAATAAAAGAATATCGTCACCCCTATATGCATTGGTCTATACCGTCACGCTGCTGGCGATTCACACGAGTGCGTTTGCACAAACTAAAGCCGCGAAGATCGACGAAGTTATGACGACTGCCAACAAATACCGCCTCTTCAACGGCGCCGCTTTAGTCGCAGAGAATGGCAAGGTGATCTACAAGAAAGGCTTCGGGCGGGCAAACATGGAATGGGACATTCCCAACACGCCCGAAACCAAATTCCGACTCGGATCTATCACGAAACAGTTTACGGCCGTGCTGGTCCTGCAGTTGGTTGATCAGGGGAAGATAAAGCTGGATGGAAAGATTAGCGACTATCTCCCGGCCTACCGCAAAGACGTTGGCGATAAGGTTACGATTCATCAACTGCTAAATCACACCTCGGGGATCCCCAGTTACACTTCACTACCCGGCTTTCAAAACGTCAGTCGCAATCCGTATTCGGTCGACGATTTCGTCAAGCAGTACGCAAGCGGCGATCTCGAATTCGAGCCCGGCGCTAAATTTTCTTACAACAACTCGGGATATTTTCTACTCGGCGCGATCATCGAGAAGGTGTCCGGACAATCGTACGAGCGCGTCTTGAAGGAGAAGGTCTTTGATCCGCTGGGCATGAAGAACACAGGCTACGATCGTTATGGTCCAGTTATCGAGAAACGCGCCTCTGGTTACATCAAGACGGCCACGGGTTATCTGAATGCAAACTATCTGGATATGTCGATTCCATATGCTGCCGGCTCAATGTATTCCACGGTCGACGATCTTTACCTGTGGGACCAGGCGCTCTACAGCGACCGCGTGATCTCCGCTCAATCAAAAGAGCTGATGTACAAGCCCAACTTGAGCAATTACGCGTATGGCTGGGCAGTGGCGCCGGCAAAATTCGGCAGCGTGAACATCGCGAGAATCGCTCATGGCGGCGGCATCAATGGCTTCAACACGAGTATCGTGCGTTTTCCGGCGCAGAAACACCTGATTGTTCTGCTTGATAACACTTCACAGGGGCAGAGCCTGGATCGACTGGAGACGCTTTTGACCAGCATTCTCTTTGACCAGCCGTATGACCTTCCACGAATGCCGGTCGCCGAAGTATTGCTCAAGACGATCAATGAGAAGGGAATTGAAGCGGGTGTCGCGCAGTATCGCGATCTTAAGACGCGCCAGTCGAAGGAATACGATCTCGGTGAGGACGAAATAAACCGGCTTGGATATCAGTTGTTGCGAGCCGAAAAAGTGAATGAGGCAATTGAGATCTTCAAACTCAATGTAGAGGCGTTCCCGCAAGCCGCAAATACATATGACAGTCTGGGCGAAGCTTACATGCTTAGCGGGAAGAGCGATCTGGCAATTCAGAATTATAAGAAGTCACTCGAGTTAAATCCGCAGAACAATAATGCGGTAGCCATGTTGAAACGACTGGAGTCGAAACCGGTGGCGGTCGAGCCCAAGACGTTATCGGCATACGTTGGTGAGTATGAAGTGACTCCGCAGTTCGTAGTGAAGATCTTTGTCGAAGGTGACAAGTTGATGACGCAGGCCACGGGTCAACCAGTTTTGGAACTGCTTGCCGAAGCGGACAACAAGTTTATTGTAAAAGGCGTGAATGCGAAGGTGACGTTCGTGAAGAATGAACAGGGACAAGTGACGAGCTTGATCATTCACCAGGGCGGAAGAGATACGACGGGGAAGAAGATGAAGTGAGTAAACAGCAGACAGCAGACAGCCAGAGGCGGAACCGCTCGCCATTGCGCAACCCGTTCCGAGTTGGGATCGCTTGTGAACTCTACCCAAGATAGCGTTGCTCGCAACAGGCTGGAATCCGTAGCTCCTTCGGAGCAAAAGCCAAAAGCAAAACGATTTGTTTCGGGCTGACCGTCTGATCGATTAGGCCGTTTCAATTCCGACTTTCCTTTTAAGCGACTTTGCTACGACCCTGATCGTATTCCTGCTGTTCGCTGTCTGCTGTTTGCTGTTCGCTTCATGCTACGCCTGCGGTTTGAAATACAAGACCAGCCCGGCCCCAAACGCCGCTAAAACAAAGCCCACATACAAAATCGGATTCGGCGCAACTTTTGGTGGGTGTAACCACATCGAGAAGAGTACGTTTACCAGCGGCGCACCCGCGAAGACCAGCGGCATGACATACGTCGGAAGACCGCCATACCTAAAAGCAAAGATGATGCAGATGGCGCCAATTGCTCCGAGGGTCCCACCCGCAATCGCGGCGACTGTGCCCCGCGTGGTAAAGCCCTGCAGTTGACCCTGGTAGGAAAGATTCGCAACCGGTACTAAGACGCCAATTAGGAAGTAAGCGATCCCCACGCACAACAGCGCGCGCATGGGGCTGCCGAGCGCTATCTGCCCCTTATGCAACGCCGGTCCATACAAACCCCAGGCGACCGCCGCGCCAAGGGCAAAGATTATCCAAAGCATTCAAGATTCTCCTCAGAAGTGTGAAAAGTGACAGGTAACAAGTGAAAAGGGACAAGTTACAAGTAAAGCCGATCCCTGTATTCAGCATGAGAAGTAAGCTTAACTTGTTCGCGTGTGTCCGCGATAGTCTTGCTTGTCACTTGTCACTTATTACGTGTCATCCGACTCTTCGCTTCACTTGCGAACCTTAACGCGACTTGCTACGTAATAGCACGGTAAGGTTCTTGGCGAAGATGGTGGTGGTCGACGATGGGCGGATCACCAGCTCGATCCCGAGCGCCCGCATCGGCTCCAGTAGCCCCTGATCGAAGGGAGCGAGTTTGGTGACCACCGTGACCGAGAAGCCCAGCCG
>JANNON010000751.1:0-7815 GCA_031399105.1 Blastocatellia bacterium
GGGGAACCTGATCCGCGAACGTGGACGAGAGTATGGCGCCTCGACCGGACGCCCGCGACGATGCGGCTGGTTCGACGCTTTTGCCACGCGCTACGCCGCGGAGATCAACGGGTTCACTTCGGTGGCGTTGACAAAGCTTGACGTGCTTGATGAACTCGACGAGATCAAAGTCTGCACTGGCTACACGCTCGATGGAAAAACGTGTGAGTCGCTGCCAGCCGTTGCTCAGGATCTCCGTCGCGCCAAACCGGTCTACGCCACTTTGCCTGGCTGGAAGAGCAACACCGTCGGCACCACTGAAATGAATTCCCTTCCCGCAAACGCGCGTGGTTATGTCGAATTTCTTTCTAAGCAAATTGGCACTGAAATAGGTCTGGTCTCCACCGGCCCCGAGCGTTCGCAAACAATAGTCGTTCACGACTCGGCCGTTGGCCGTTGGCTAAAACCCTAGTCCAATGTCGAAAGTCCAAGGTCCAAAGTCTTTGGACTTTGGACTTCTTGCACAGCTGAGCCGTCTGATGTGCGGCGGCGTGGATGCCCCGCCGGAACAACTCAACGTTAAAGATTGGGGCTGCGCCCCAAGCGCTTCTGGAACTCAGTACTCAGCACTCAGTACTTTGTATTTAGTCCCTTTGTTTTTTGTTCGTCCGGCATGTAGAATCCGAATCGAACTTCCTCAATTGAAAAGAGCACGCTTTTCCGAGAAGCGTGCTCAGCGTTTGTCAGCGTGGGCCGATAGCTCAGTCGGTAGAGCAACTGGCTTTTAACCAGTGGGTCGCAGGTTCGAGTCCTGCTCGGCTCAATTCCTTTTCGCAGACTTGGATATGTACGATTCCTTACGAGCCTAGTGAGCACTGTGCTCAATACATTCCTCAACCCGTGTCACACAAGACCATCAGACCTAGCACCGTTCAATCGCCAAACAATCTGAGCCGATGATGGACGAACGGAGGACTCCCTTTCAATGGGTGACAATGACATTGATGTCAACAAAATAGCGGCTGAGTTTGTTCAGCAGAATATCGAGCACTTTTACCATACAAGTAAAGACATTCTAAAGGGTGCTGCAGATTCGGTGCGACTGAAGCTAAGCCGTTCATATAAAGACTACATCGGCTGTGTCGCTGGTAGGTATTCGAAGGCTAAATCTTTCTTCATTCGCGACGAGCCCACCTATCTTTACAACTTTTATGTTCCCATGGGACTTACCGGAGTAAATGGTGAAGTTACAGACGCGTCGATTGCGGCTCTGGAGTCCCGCAATCGTTTTGTCGTGATCACTGGCAGCGGCGGTAGCGGCAAATCAATGATGATGCGGCACCTTTTGTTAGACGGACTTCAAGCCAACAGAGTTCCTGTCTTCCTTGAACTGCGTGAACTTAATCAAACACAACTCTCGCTGAAAGAGTTCATCCAGAATACCCTCCACTTGAACAATTTTGCGCTGGACAATGAATACATTGAGAAGGCATTAAAGGTCGGACATTTCCTTCTCTTGTTTGATGGCTTCGATGAGCTTGCTTCGTCACTTCGAAAGACTATTAGTAAAGAGCTCCTGGACTTGGCAAAGTCGTACGAGAAAAACCTTATCTGCGTTTCATCTCGCCCTGATAATGAGTTTTCGGGATGGTCCGCATTTTCTGTTTTCCGAATTCGATCGCTCAACCTACTACAAGCGTGCGAACTCATTGAGAGGTTACCTTTTGACTCTGATCTAAAAGGAAAGTTTCTTCACGAACTAAAAGGTGGATTGTTCAACACACATGAATCCTTTCTATCTAACCCTTTATTGCTGTCAATAATGCTACTGACTTATGGCCAAAGTGCTGATATTCCGAGCAAACTGAACGTATTTTATAATCAAGCATACGAAGCGCTTTTCCAGCGTCACGACGCTCTGAAGGGAGCCTTCCAACGCGTGCGACAAAGTAAACTTGATATTCAAGATTTTGCCAGAGTGTTTGCGGCCTTCTCAATCCAGACTTACGATAAGCGTATGTTCCAAATGACACGGTCTGACGCTTTGGATTATGTCGAGAAATCAAAGCGAATCTTGCAGGTGAAATTCGATGCTAACGATTATCTATTGGACGCCGAACAAGCAGTTTGCTTGTTAATCGAAGATGGATTGCTGATCGCTTTCGCTCATCGCTCATTTCAAGAATACTTCGTTGCGAGATTTATCTGTGACTCGAAGCCGGAGGTTCAGGAAAAACTGATCGACCGATACAGTAACCATTTCATAATGGACAGCGTTTTCGATTTACTTTCTGAGATGAACCCGGAGTTGATCGAGCGGTGCCTAATTATTCCCAGATTAGAGCATCTACAGAAGCGTCTGAAAATAACCAGAAAGGTTGGCATAACCCATTTCTTGAGATATCTAAAATCCGAGTTCGAGACGATTGAAATACGTAACGGGAATGTCATAGGGACGCAAAAGTCGAAGCCAGGCCTCAGTTACGGTTCTGTTGTTAGTTTTGCACTACGACACTGGGGTGACCTAATTGATTTTAAGTTCTTTACCACTGGCACCGAAGCCGACTTCAAAAAGTACCTCACGGAAAAGCACGACCCGCACAGAAAAGACGTGGTGATAAAGGTTTCAGAACTCACCTACCGAGACGAAATTGTCCGAGATTTGGCTTCTAGTGGTGGCTTCTTTTCAATTCACAGTCTTACATCAGTCCTAAAACTTAAAGAGGCACTAATTCGTAAACATCAGGAAATTGGAGCTACGTTAGATGAGATTCTATTGAGTTGAATTCGCCCGCCCGTGCGCGTGAGGTTATGGTTCTCACGGGGCGACATGACAATCTCGGTCGTCACTCCATAGTGCCTTAACGCGCGAAACCACTCACATTTTTTTCCCCGGCCGCGTCCGGAATGCTCCGCCAGACCTTGATTCTGAAAGGTATTGGGGGAGTATAATGCGCCCCCAATCCTACAGTGCGGTCAAGGGGGTAGCAGCATGAGATTACAGGTCGCTTGCTTACTCGTCCTCGCCACGTTCACTTCGGGGGCTGTCGGTCAACGCCAAAATCCGCCTCGGTCACAAAAGCCCGCGTCTGCAGCGCGCACTCAAACAATCAGAATCTGTCAGGGCGTTCCGATTCCTGACGGCTACGTCATTGTCGCCTATATGACTTCAACGACGTGCCCTCATGGCGCGTACATCCTGAAAAAGGAAGATCAGTTTGAGAGTTCGTTAGCAGTCAGCCGCAAAGCTGCCGCGTCTGCGACTAACGATTCGGGAACCGGACCTAACGCGAGTAAAAATCGATCGCCGAGTAGCCGAAACAGTTCGTCAGCGAAATCCGCTCGAGATCGCGAAAAGCGCGGGGCGACAGGAACAAACGAGGCGGCTCAAGCGTCCAGCAATGGGCCTCAACCTGCAAACGTCACGTCCGCAGGAAACGTGGCGTCAGCGTCGCGGCCGCGTCGTGTAACTGGGGAGGAATCTCAAGAGCAGACCGGCCCACCTACGTTGATTGGGAGCGAAACGGCTCGCTCCCTGGCGCCCCCGAAATTGGCCAACATGGGCGCCCCTTCCAACCCGCCTTCTGCAGATACGACCACGCCCACCGCTGAACCAACGCCGGAAGAAGTTGATGAAAACGACATCGTCCGCGTGGACACGATGCTCGTGACGGTGCCCGTCAGCGTGCTGGATCGGCAAGGACGGTTTATTCCCGGCCTTAAACGCGAAGACTTCACGCTGTTGGAGAATGGTGAACAACAGCCGATCGCCTTTTTTGAGACGGCCGAAAAACCGTTCACAGTAGCGCTGCTGCTCGATACGTCGGCTTCAACCCATTTTCATTTGGATGAGATTAAGTCGGCAGCCATCTCATTCGCAAAACAACTGCGCCCGCAGGATCGCGTGCTTGTTGTCACCTTCAACAGCGAAGTGCTATTGCTGACCGAGGCGACGAATGACGTGAGCTTGATGGAAGCCGCGATCGAGGAGTATGCCAACACGGGAACGGCCACGCGGTTGTACGATGCGGTACACCTCACGATTCACGAACGGCTGAACAGAATCAAAGGTCGCAAGGCGATCGTGCTGTTCACGGACGGTGTGGACACAGCGAGTCAGCAGGCGACTTATCAAAGCACTCTCTATCAGGTCCAGGAATTGGATGCGCTTATCTATCCGATTCAATATGACACAACCGATTACATGCGGGCGATGCAGGGCGCCGGCAGTGTGACCGTCACGACGACGCACGGAGGTCCGTTCGGCATCACGACTTCGAAGCAAACTTACAACGCGCCGTTGAATGGCGGCGCACCGCTGCCGGGAACCACCAAGGCCGATTACGATCGCGCTCGTCAATATTTGGACGCGCTCGCTGACAGAACCGGCGGCCGTCAATATCAGGCAAACGACACAAGGCAACTGGCTGAAGCGTTTTCCCGTATCGCTGAAGAGTTGCGGCGGCAATACACACTGGGCTATTACCCGAAGAGCGCCAATATCACTGATGGCGAGGAGCGTCAGATTCGCGTCCGCGTCCGCCAAACAAATCTCGCGGTAAAGGCGCGCAACAGTTACGTAAAGTCTTCGGCGAGCCAAAATTAATAAAAGATTTCCAGGATCCACCACAGGTTCGAGGGTAAGTGCGGCGGCCCCAAATTTTTGGAGAGTCACTAAGGGAGGTACTAGCGATGATTAACGGTCATGTGGCACTCAATGCGGCACTGGTGCGGTCAGTCTTGGCGAAATCAGGTATGGCCGTCGTGCTGGTCTTGATTTGTTCGATTGCTGCCAGCGCTTACACGCTAGTCTTTCGCAGCGGCCTACGTAGCGAAATACCTGACGAGTTCACGCTGACGCGAAATACTCTAACCTACGAAGTCGCGCCGGGCTTCAATAAGACTATCCTGGTGAGTTTGATAAATATCCCGGCCACTGAACGGGCAAACAACCAGCCCTACGGTAGTTTCTTCAAGCGGCCCGAACAGACTCCGGCGTATCCTCAGTCGCCGCAGGCTGCTCCTCCAGTTGAGCCGCCGTCCCAGGCGGTCAGGACTGTGACTAACAGCGACCTCGCGGCCTTTCGTCAGCGTCGGGTTGAAAGCGAGAAAGCCTATGAAAAACGGCGCTTACAACTCGGTCTACCTACAGTCGCAGAATCGCGCCGGCGCCAGGCGGCGGAAGAAGCCGACTTTCGGGCAGAGCTGCGCGAACGATCTCGCGCTGACCAAGAGGAAGAGCAGTACTGGCGAACGCGGGCCCGCGAACTGCGCACAGAGATTGCCGCGGTGGACAATCAAATTAATTACGTGCGCGCCCGCGTAAACGAAGTAAACGAAACAGCTTACACGCTCGGCAGTTGGACCAGCACTTATCAGATTTCACCTTACTACGATCCGTGGGTCAATGGCGGTCGTAGGGGAAACCGGCGGTCACGCAATATCCGCGGGCCTCAATATGGTTATGGTTATCCGAACCAGAATCGCCATGGTTATCCGAATCAGTACCCTTATGGTTATCCCCAGTATCCATACGGCTACCCAACCGGTCCTTACGACGATTCACGTGAGGCAACCACACGTGAACGTGATGACTTGACTTACCGGCTTGACGATCTGCTGGTAAGACGCGCCGGTTTGGCCAGCCAGTGGCTGGCTTTGGAAAACGAAGCTCGCGATGCGCGCGTCCCGCAAAGGTGGCTTCAGCAGTAGGACAGCCATCGGCCATGAAGGTCACTGGCTCGATCATGATTATTGGCTCGCGCGACATCGATCGCGAGGTTGCGCGGACACTGTTCGAAGAACACCTGTCCGCTTTTATTTCTCAGGGTAGAACCTGGCTCGTCGGAACCGCTCGCGGGATTGATCAGTGGGCGATGGAATGGCTCTCGGAGAATGGTGAAGTCTGTTGGGCTGTTGTTCCCTACACGCGCTTTAGGCAACCTCAATGGGTGCAATCGTCGCTTGAGCAACTTGATCGTATCGTCGAATTGCAGCTTCCCAAACGCAAAACCGCCAGCGCGATCAGAAACCGTCACATGGTTGATCTGGCTCAAATCGTCTTTGGCTTTTGGTCAGGTAAGGGCGGCGGAACTGTGAAGGCTCTCAAGTACGCGTTAGGCCAACACCGCGAAGTGCATGCCATCCCCGTGGTTTTCAAGTCTACTCACGGCTCGTGACTTTGCAGCTCGCGATCTTGGCGATTGTCTTTTAGTGGGCCGCGGGTTCGGCTCTGCGCGGTTTGCAAAAACTCAGACAACAATCAACGAGAGACACCGAGAAATTGGCAAAGAAATCAGAACCGCAAGCAATAGCGATCGGGCCGCTACGATAGATTCAACTGATTTTGAGAGACGCTGCGATAATCTAATCGGGTGCTTCATTGGCCTCGGCCCGGTCGTTGCCGCTTGCGGTTCTGATTGCCCGCGCCTTCGTTCATTCTTTGTGCAGACACAGACTTGCCAGTCCACTTCGCTTTCCAACAATCAACCTCAACCGATTTCTTCCTCCGCGAGTTTTTTAAAATTCAGCAACTGCTTTCGCATCATGAAGAGGTCGCCCCATGGGAGAAAGTGGCGCATGAGTTTGCCGCGGATGGTGGACTGGTATTTTATGACCAGCTTTACGAGGAGCCGACAGGTCGCGGAATCGATTGGAGTCGTGGAACCGATCGGCTTCGTGGAGTCGATTGGTGCGATTAAATAAGTCACTGCCAGTTCGCCGAAGAGGTTGCGGCTGCGAGGGTGTTTCAGTTTCAGTGTTAGATGGCGGTAGGTTTCGAACTCAACCAGTTCAAAGATTCGCATTACTTCCTGACCGACTTCCAACTTCTCTAACCCGGGTGTCAGTTGCAGCGGACTTTGCCGGCCGCCGTTGTCGATGAGGTCATAGCTGTACGGCGCGACTCGCATTTGGCAGAGCCAACGAAAGATGGTTGCCGCTGGAGCGTTGACGGTTATGCCACGAAAGTATGAGGCGTCTGGATTCGTCACAAATCGATCGCACGGAAAGTTCAGAAGCTGTTCGTGTGCTTGTGTGCCCCAGGTTGCAGGAAGAGACATGGGATTAGAAGGTAGCACGGGAGAAGGACGCGGGGACGCGGAGAGGGGAGACGCGGAGATGAAGCGGCGGCGAATTGCGAAGGGTTCTATCCGATCTTGCCATCCCCGTTTCTCCGCGTCCCCGTTTCTCCGCGTCCCCGTTTTCTCCGCATCTCCCCATCTCCCCATCTCCGTTCCCCGCTTCCCGTCTAACGCGCGTTCGGGGCGACGGCGTTCGCGTCACCCATCACAAAGCGATCAAACCAATAGAGCTGCCAATTCAAACTCTCAACGAGATGCCGCGGCTCGCCCGTGCGCGTGAGGTTATGGTTTTCTCGCGGGAACATCACAATCTCAGTTGTAACCCCATAATGGCGTAACGCGCGGAACCACTGCTCACCCTGTTCGAGCGGCACACGAAAGTCGTTATCTGAATGCAGAATCAACGTCGGCGTCTTCACATTCTTCGCATACTTCAACGGCGAGCGGTCCCAGTAGAGATCGAACTTCTCAAATAGATCACCACCAAAATCAGGAGTATGACCATAAGCGCCGTCACGCGTGCCTTCGTCTGAAACAAAGTTCACGACACTTCGCAGCGTCACCGCAGCTTTGAAACGATCCGTGTGGCCCACAATCCAGTTCGTGAGATAGCCGCCATAGCTGCCACCGGTTACGCCCATCCGATCCGCGTCCAGCCATGGATACTGCCTCAGCGCAGCGTCCATTCCATTCATCACGTCGACATAATCCTTGCCGCCCCATTCACCGACGATCGCGCGCTCGAACTTCTGGC
>JANNON010000542.1:0-2636 GCA_031399105.1 Blastocatellia bacterium
ATGAAGGGCGACCGCGAGCGATGTCTTTTGGCAGGCATGGACGACTATATCGCGAAACCCATCCGCGCACAGAAATTGTATGAAGTGATAGACCGCTGGGGACGCGGCGTAGAAGAGCCGTTGAGCACCTCTCCGGCTGGAACTTTCAGCCTTAAAGGAGAGCCTAACGCTCTGGTGGATCTCGACACCGCTCTGGAGCGCCTCGGAGGCGACCGGGAGTTGTTGGTGAGCGTGATTGAGATGTTCCTGGAAGAGTGCCCGACTCTGGTTGGCAGGCTACGCGCAGCCGTTCTCAATGAGGATGCCAAATCACTCGAATTAGTGGGCCATACGATAAGAGGCTTAGCCGCTAACTTTGGTGCGGAGGATGCCTGTGAACTCGCTTTCAAACTGGAATTGATGGGAAGGGATGGAAATCTGGCGGAAAGTGAAGCCGTTACAACTTCTCTGGAAGCAGAACTTAAAAGCGTCGCTTCCGCTGTGACGTGCTTATTACGTGAGTCAAACGAGAATGCTGTCCTCGTATCCTGAGTAGATCTCTCCAGTGAGCTTAGGGCGCTAAGCTTCAGTAGTGGCCAGACTCCGTGGCCCATGGCCCATCTGAGTTCTCCATTTCCTCGAACAATGGTGCGCTCTATTCGCCCAGCACGACAACGAGCGTTGGTGTGTGATTTGTAGCCTGAGACCCGCACCGGTGTGTCGGGTCTATTGGCACGCCTACCGGATTGCGTTAACCTTTCGCGCCATGGCCAAAGATAACCATCCCGACACTTCGCCAAACGAGGAACCCGCCCCAACAACCATCGATCCTATCAGAACGCCTGCTACCGAATTGTCCGGGAAGGTCCTCAACGGACGCTACCTGATTCAGCATGAATTGAAGCGCGGTGGAATGGGGGCCGTCTATCTCGCACAAGATCAGCAACTGCACTCGCGGCCAGTCGTCGTAAAAGTCCTGCTAGATGAGGCATACCAGAGTGAATACGTCGTGCAGAAGTTTCACCAGGAAGTCGAGGCCCTCAGCCGCATCGACCACCCGGGAATCGTCGGTATCATCGACGCCGGCAAGTTAGAGAACGGCAGACCGTTTATCGTCATGCAGTACGTTGAAGGTATGACTCTGCGTTCACTCATCAATGCCGAAGGTATGAACCTCGAGCGAGTCGGCGAAATTCTCAAACAGACCGGTCGCGCGCTCACCGCCGCCCACCAGCGAGGAATCTTCCACCGCGATCTGAAACCCGACAACATCATGTTGCAGGATCTGGGACACGGCGAAGAGCAAGTGAAGATCATCGATTTTGGTGTGGCCAAGGTGAAAGATTCTGTGGTTGCCCCAAGCACGTCTCTCAACCTTTCACCGGGAACGGTAGCCTACATGGCCCCGGAACAATTGAGTGGTCGCCCAGTCACCGCGGCGACCGACGTTTTTGCGCTCGGCGCGATTGCTTATGAGATGGTTACGGGCCGCAAACCGTTCAATCCCGAAACCGGTTATGAACTGCTGCAAATGCACCAGAGCGGAGTTCGCGTTAAGCCCGCCGATCTCAGGCCGAGTCTTTCGGATCAGGCGCAGGAAGTAATCCTGAAAGCGCTTTCCTACAACCCGCCTGATCGTTACAACGTGCCCCGCGACTTTGGCGATAATCTGGCTCGCGCGCTGGGACAAGAACAGAGCGAACGTCAGAATACAGATTCCGCCGCGCTTCCGCTTACACAACTTCCGAGTGAGGAAACACCGCTTGCCAACGCCGGCAGTATCCCTGCGTTCAAGACTATCCAAGCTCCATATCAAGCTGCTCAACCGATACAGCCCTCCGTCAATGATCTTGGTTACGGCAAGGAAACAAATGGTAAGCGCGGATCGCTCGGCAAGATTATTGCTCTAATGGTTTTGGCATTGGTGATTGTTGCCGGCATCGCGACGGCTGCGATCTGGTATGCGCTGCGTGCTCGACCGGCAACAGTCGAACCAAAAGTTGAAACAAGTTCGCCGGAACGCTTGTTGACTTATGGTCTGACTGTGCAAAAGATGCGCAACGGCCGTGCCTATCAGGGTGAGTTTGAGTCTTCCGGGCAGGAGATTTTTGAGAATGGTTGGAAGTTTCGCATGAACGTTACCAGCCCCCAGGAAGGTTACCTCTACCTGCTCAACGAAGGACCAGCAGAGGGCGGAGTAACCACCTACAACATGCTGTTTCCGGAACCGAAAACGAATGGCGGCTCAGCTCGAGTCAAGGCGGATAACAAGCTGCAAACTGCGTGGATGCGGTTTGATGATAATCAGGGAACTGAGAAGTTTTGGATCGTGTGGACAGCGGCGCCCGTGAAGGAACTGGATGCTGCGACCGATGCGATTAACGATGAGGACCAGGGCGAGATCAAAGACTCTGCGAAGGCGCGACGGGTACGTGAGTTTCTCGATAAGTATTCATCGCCAAAACCTGAGATTGCAAAAGACTCGAGCAAGAAACAAACAAACGTCAAAGCTAAAGGTGAGACGCTGGTGAACTTGCTTGAGCTCGAGCACCACTAGAACAGATGTCAGATGTTGGATGTTGGTGAAGAAGTCAGTGGTCAATTGTTAGTTGTGGCCCACCTTTCAAGTTTCAATGTCTCGAAGTCAGGAAGGGTGG
>JANNON010000547.1:0-2950 GCA_031399105.1 Blastocatellia bacterium
GAAAGTTTTCCTGGAAGGCGTCATAGAGTCTTTTGCGAAGACGCTTACGCTGGAGACTTTGCTCGAGGTTGGGCAAAACCTTCGGAAGTTTGCAACTGTCTCGGGTCCAGCTTCCAGCCTGGAAGATTACAACCAATTGTTCCAATTCATCTCATTGCCGGCGGTCAGCCAGAATTTCCAGGAGGATGCCATCTTCGCCGCTATGCGAGTGGCTGGGCCGAATCCGTTGATAATTGAGCGGATGAAAGGTCTGGACGCGAGGCTGCCGATCACGGAGGAACAGTATCAGTCGGTGATGGGAACCGAGGACAGTTTAGAGAAGGCAGTAGGGCAGGGACGGCTCTATTTAGCCGATTACTCCGTGTTTGACGGAGCACTAAACGGCAGTTTTCCGGCGGCGCAGAAATACAATTACGCGCCATTGGCGTTGTTTGCTGTTCCCCTGGACAGACAATCGCGCGGACAGTCGCTCGTGCCCGTGGCGATTCAGTGCGCGCCGCAGCCAGGCCCCGCTAATCCGATCTTCCTGCCGCGAGACGGCGATAGCTGGCTCATTGCCAAAACCACCGTCCAGATTGCCGACGCCAATTTTAACGAAGCCGTCAGCCATCTGGGACGAACGCATCTGTTCATTGAACCGTTCATCATCGCTACGCACAACCAGTTGTCGCCCACGCATCCGCTGTTTATTTTGCTCACACCGCACTTTGAAGGCACGCTGGCAATCAACGAGACCGCCCAGCGACGCCTGATTTCGCCGTTCAGCCTGGTAGATAAAAATTTGTCAGGCACGATAGACCAATCGCGCGTGTTTGCCGTGAAAGCGGCGCAGAGCTATCAGCTGAATGTCAACACTTCGACGCTGCCACAATTGTTGGCTCAGCGCGGTGTAGAAGACACGAGCAGTTTGCCGGACTACCCTTATCGCGACGATGCGCTGCTGATCTGGGGCGCAATTAGTCAATGGGTCGAAGACTATGTGAATCGCTTCTATTCGTCCGATGCAGCGTTGCAAGGCGATACCGAACTGCAGAATTGGGTGGTCGAGCTGGTCGCGCACGATGGCGGCAGATTGAACAACGTCGGCGCGGCGAACCGGATCAAAACGCGCTCACAATTGATCGAATTGATCACACTGATCTGTTTTACCGCGAGTGCGCAGCATGCCGCGGTGAACTACCCTCAAGGTGAAATTATGACTTATACGCCTGCCATGCCGTTGGCGGGCTATTCGCCGTTGCCGGTGCCGCAAGAAGGCTCCAGTGACAGTGACTTCTTGAAATTCCTGCCGCCATTGGAAAGTGCAAAACTCCAGTTGGACATCTTGTACCTATTAGGCTCGGTCTATTACACCAGACTGGGCGATTACGGCGACGGTTACTTCACCGATCCGACCATTCAAAATCACCTGACCAAGTTTCAGCAAGAGTTGATCAAGATCGAAGAGGAGATTAATGAGCGGAATAAGACGCGCACTCCGTATGAATTTCTGCTCCCATCGAAGATTCCGCAGAGCATCAACATTTGAATCCAACGACGTGATGAACGAACCGTCCTACAAAAATTGTTGAGGCTGAGAATGTCGAAAACAATCGCCAGTAACAGCGTCGCAGGTCAATCCATTCTCGAGAGTCTCAAGGTGCGCCAGGAAGGTGCCGTTTTGTTTACGGAAATATTGGCGCCACCAATGAATCTTCTGGGGACGGAATTGGTGCGCGACCTGGTATCTCTAATTCAAAGAGCCGAAGCCGACGAGGCGGTCCAAGTGCTCGTGTTCAAGAGTGCTGACCCCGCCTATTTCATTTCCCATGTAGATGTGACGCGGATTGCTGAGTATCGAGAGGAGGCGGCGAAGCTAACCGGCGAACCGTCGCTCGGGCTTCTGTTTCGTTATCTGAGCGCAAGCCGTCTCGTCACCATTGCGCAGATCGAGGGGCGCGTACGTGGCGCAGGCAACGAGTTTGTGCTGGCGTGCGATATGCGCTTTGCTGCGCGAGAGTCAGCGATCTTCGGTCAGCCGGAGTCGGGATTGGGCTTGCTCCCTGGCGCGGGCGGGATCCAGCACCTGACTCGGCTCATGGGTCGCGGGCGGGCGCTAGAAGTCATCTTAAGCGCGGAGGATTACGACGCAGAGATGGCCGAACGTTACGGTTGGATCAATCGAGCGTTGCCCACCAGCATGCTCGGCGATTTCGTCAGCTCACTCGCTCATCGGATCGCAGGGTTTCCTGCTTTCAGCCGGGTCGCGATCAAGAACCGGGTCAATGCGATCACACTTGCACCCGCCGGTGACTTTCGAAGTGATTCGGATCTATTCCTAGAGTGCGGCCGCAATCCCGAAACCCAAAGCCGGAATCAGGCCGCGATGAAGCGTGGCCTTCAGACGCGAGATGCGGAATGAATTTGGCCCGGATGCTGGGCGAATTGTAAAGCATAACCCTCCGTGAAACACGATTAAGTGAAAGGAGCAAACACATGTCCACAATCCACCTCCACCAGCTATCCACATTGACGCCTGAGCAGTATATCGCCGGGCTCACCGACTTCGGGCCGGGCCGCTCGAAACTCTTTGGCAACAGCGCCGACGAGTACCTCAAGGTGCATCACCAAGGTCGCTCGGACGCTGACGTCACGGAGGGCTCGGGCGGCATCTGGGAACGTCTGCGTTACGACTGGTCCGATCCCAAACGCGTGGTCCTTAAGACAACCGACTCGAATACATGGGGAGGCGCGTCGGGCTATAACTACACCTTCAAGCGTCAGCCTAACGGCACGACCGACATTGACGTGGTAATCGTCCGCGAGGGCAAAAACCTCAAGGGACGTGTGCTCGGGTTCGTGCTCGGGACGGTTGGCAAGGGCGTTTTGAAAAAGGCGTTTGTAAACTCCGTCAAGGCCATCGAAGTCCGGAACAGCGCGGTTAAGAAGGCAGTCGCAGCAGCAGCCGGGT
>JANNON010000812.1:0-2135 GCA_031399105.1 Blastocatellia bacterium
TGTTAGCCCGCGTTAGGAGGGGAGTCTTATCTACTGCAGAGACGCTTGCGGTAGTCAGCTGCTCTTTGAATAGTCGCGCCGACGCATCTAGAAAATCATAAGAAGTCACAATTCCGACGAGACGTCCGTCGTCGAGAACCGGCAGGCAGCCAACTCTGTTTTGCCGCATAATTTCCATGGCCTCTAGAGTAGGAGTCGTTGAGGAAACGGTGAGTGGGGCCTCGGTCATGATCTCGCGAACCGTGACTGAAGTTTCGGCCTTGGCCAGTGCTCCGTGGGCCAGCAGCTTGAGCAGAGATCGATGCGATACCAAGCCAACCAAACGCCCTTCATTGTCTTCGACCGTAACAAGCCTGATATGTCTCCAGGTCATTACGCTCGCGGCTAGATCAACTAAATCATCGGGTCGCACCGTAAAGAGGTCAGTTGCCATGAACTGTCCGACCGTTTGATAACTCTGCTTCCAGTCTTCGGGTTCGCCCGCTTCGAGAATCGGCCAGCGATGAACGGGATCTCCGGCCTTTTGCCTCATTAGCGTCTCTCGCGCCACCACTCTGTTTCGAACCTCGCCTGGTTGGTCCTTTAATGCGTTCAGAGATTTCATCATCCATTGGCTGCCGGTTTGACCACTGCGGACGCGCTCGTCGATAACGCCCAGATAGTGATCGATATCCGCCGGATCCACCTTCGCTTGTTTAAGCCCATCATAGGCCAGTGGAAGCAGCTGATCGAGAATCAGCGCTGGAGCTGCATGGGTCTTCCCATCCATCCAATTGAATTGAGCGTTCAAGCCATGACGTGCCGCTGCGAAAAAGTTTGCCTTGGCATCGTCAAATGACATGACCTTCGATACTTCGCCATACTCATCGGGCAACGAAATCATTAGACCGGCAAAGAAGGCGGTATTAGCAATTTCGTCGAGAATTGTCGGACCTGAGGGAAGGGCTCGGTTCTCAATCCGCAAGTGAGCAACTCCGTTTGCTACTCCGTAACACGCTCGATTCCAGGGCCAGATCGTTCCGTTGTGCATGCGCAGAGCGGTGAGCTGCGGGACCTTACCGTCAGCCAGGAGATCGAGAGGATTCTCGCTTGGCTCGTTGATCATGATCATGCGGAAGCGGGCCACCTGTTCCTGAAACAACTCCAGCACCGAATTGTTCAACCAGCGCTCGCCAAAACTTACCCGCGTAGGATGACTCCGATTCTGTTGGGTTGCGGAGCGGGCATCCGTCGAATGTTGAAACAAGGCGAGTCGCGTCTCTTGCCACAAACGGTGGCCGAACAAAAGAGGAGAATTAACTGCGGCTGCGAGTACCGGGGCCGTGATCGCCTGGGCCAGATTGTAGCGTGACGCAAACTCTTTCGGGTTTACCTGGAAATGAATCTGAAAGCTTGTGTTGCACGACTCCATCATGATGTTGTCATGCATTAGGTTGAGCTCGTCGATCCCCTTGATATGAATGCTGATTGGACCACCGCGAAGTTTGATAACAGAGTCATTTAATTGCTGGTATCGGGGAGCCGGAGTCAGGTTGTCGAGAGTTAGATCGGACTTTCGCAACGTCGGCAGGATTCCCGCCAGAAGAATGTCGGCGCCGAAATGGTTTGCACTCTTTCGTGCTCGTGCCAGCAGCTCAGCGAGCTCTGACTCCATTTGCGAAAAACATTTGCCGGTAAGACCAACGGGTGTGAGATTCGCCTCAAGATTGAATCTGGCAATCTCGGTGGTCAGTCTGGGATCTTTGGCGTGTTTAAGAACTTCCACAGATACAGACGCAGGCAGGAGATTTCCATCGACGAGAAACATCTCCTGCTCTGCGCCGATGCGACGCACACCACTCTCAATAAAATCGTTATCGAGCATGTAATCAAGCGCGCGGAGATCGTCGAGCAGAGCTCTCATGAACATCTGCTCTTTATGCTCGTCAAAAATTTGCGCTACATCGTGGTCGCCCATAATCGAACCGTCTGGACAGGATAAACTTCGACCAACTATTTCGCTAGCTAACTGGAGCCGCTTCGGCGATCGGTTCCTTTTCCACTGCTCTCGGAAACAGGATGTTGTTCTCCAGGTGAATGTGTTGATGCAAATCTTTCTCGAGCGCTGCCAACGCCGTGTAGAGCGTTTGGTAACT
>JANNON010000823.1:0-2893 GCA_031399105.1 Blastocatellia bacterium
TGTTAGATGTCAGATGCTGGATGTTGGTCCGTTGTCAGTGGTCCGCGGTGGTTTGTCCGTGGTCCGTGGTCAGCGTTCTGATTCTGTATTCTGTATTCTGGTTCTCTGTTCTCTGTTCTCTGCTCTGTATTGACTACTGACAACTGACCACGGACAACTGACAATACAGTCGCTCCATCGCTTCTACCGGCTCGTCCCAGGAAAGCCCCGCTGTCACTTCACCGCACCCTTCACTCAATCGTGTGCGCAACTCCCGCTCACCCAGCAGCCGATTTAACCCATCGCGCAGCGCTTCCACCTCACACGCGACGACCAGCCCGGCTCGATCATTCACGAGCGGCGCAATCCCGCACTCACTTGTCACCAGCACCGGTGTGCCGCACGCGATCGCCTCCGCAGCCGCATTCCCGAAACTTTCATAACGCGAAGGCAGGACCAGAACATCTGCGTCCAACAACGCACCGAGTTTCTCTTCACCATACAGCGGTTCTGAAACAATCACTCTGCCCGTCAGGTTGTGCTCGGCCACTATCTCGCGGATTTTTTTCAAGCAGCCGTCATCGTCATCAGGTCCGGCCAACACGAGTTTCGCGTCACCCGGAAATTTCGCAAACGCCTCGACCAGTAGATCCAGTCCTTTAATAAATGACAGCCGGCCCAGAAAAAGCACTAGCGGTGCGTCACCCATGCCCATTCGCTCTCGAAACTGACCGCGCGCCGGCAGCGTCTGGAACGAACTAAGATCCAATCCATTCCGACGCAGCAAGAGCTTTGCCTCCGGAACTCCACCGGCCAACAACTCTTCATGCTCGGTCTCAGACGTGGCTATAACTCTACCAGCGCCGCGAAACATCGCGTCGCCGAGCACGCGACGATAAAGTTGTTTCTTTCGCTGGCTGCGCACCTTAGGTCCAAACATTCCCAGCGGTTCAAGCACGTAAGGAATTCCGCGGCGACGGCAAAACCAGGCGGCGGCAGTGCCAATCGTGTCGTAGAGCCCATACACATGAACGAGGTCGTAATTCCAAAGTCGTTGCGTACAAAAACTCAGAACCTTCGGATTGATGGTCGCGGCCCGATAACGGCCGAGCGATCGCAGATAGATCGCCGTCACACCATCGTGCTGCGATTCCCAACCCCACTCACTCGGCTTGCGTTGCCAACCTTTGACTGGCGTGTGCCCGTTCAAGTCACCCAGATCGGCAGTGAGCACCGTCACTTCATGCCCGCGCTTCACTAGCGCCTTCGCAATTCCACTCACCTTCACCGGTGGCCCACCCCGTTGCAGATAAGGCAGGTAGCTCTGCGTGGTTTTCAAGATGCGCATGAAAGAAAAGCGAAAGTCGAACGTTCAAAGTCCAAAGCCAACGTCCGGCTAAGCGGCATAGCCCTCGCCGTTCGATAGCCGATCATCACCGGTCGGTGGGCCTTGGATATTGGACCTTGAACTGTTCCTCAACAACTCATCGTACTTATCGAGAAACACTTTTCCCGCTGCCGCAAAGGAAAACTGTGTTTCGACCCGCTTACGTCCAGCAGCGCCCATCCGTGCGCGGAGCTCCGGTTGAGTCAATAATTTCTCTATCGCATCCGCCAAGGCAGCGACGTCTCCGGTCGGTGTTAGAAATCCCGTCTCACCTTCCTTAACTACTGAAGCCGGCCCACCGCACGCCGTCGTAACGACTGGAAGTCCGCTGGCCATCGCTTCGAGAATTACGATTCCTAGTCCTTCTTCATTCGAAGACAGTACAAAGAACTGCGCATCGCGATAAAGCTGGGCCAATTCGTCTCCCTGCCTCGGCCCCAACATGCGGACGTTTTCCCCCAAACCCAGTGACTGTAGATCCTGCTGAGACTGCGCCGATGGCGGATCGCCGATTAGATATAGATCAGGGATCCGGGGGAGTCGCTGTTTCAATAACGCATAGGCTTCGAGCAACAGTTGCACGTTCTTTCTCGGATCCCAAAAGCGTGCTACGCACAGGATGTAGTCGCCTTTAGGTCCTCTCGAAGGGCGGAACAGATCGGTATCAACTCCACACGAAGCCAGCAGTACCTTATCTCCCACGATCGGTTCTACAGCGGCACGCGTGTACTCACTCAACGCCAGCACGCTATCAGCCATCTTCAACGCTCGTCGCTCGTAGTGTTCGGTGATAGGCACCATGAGATTTGACCATACCCGTCGTGCCAGGGAGCCGGTTCGCATTTGGCTTTCTCTGTCTGGGCGAGTGGTCGTAGCTGTCCACAGGAGGATTGGGCGGCTAATATTTTCAGCAACGCATACCCATGGCGGGCACCCAACCACAAACTGGATCAGGTCATAGCCCTGCAGTAGTTCCGTCAGGTTGCGACGTGGCTTGTACCTTTGGAATTCAATTTCGCTCGCCCAAACTCCGGCGTGTCGGAACATCAGATCGTGCCAAGGGAGATTCTCGATCCGTGGCGCATTGTTCCAGGTCGATGGCGCTCTCAATTGAAGACTTGCCCGGTCACTAGCAGAAGTGCCGAGGGAGATTACTTCCGGTTCGTATCGTCCCGACTGCTCGAGGGTGCAGTAGAGAAACCGCAACATCGTCGCTAGTCCCCCGACCAGCGAGGCCTCATTTGTCACCAGCCCAACGCGCTTCTTCATGTCGTCACTGAACTAGAAACAAAGGAGCTACGATTCTCATGCACCCAGGAATAGAGTCGCGTGCGGCCTTCTGCGACGCCGCTGCGGGGCTGCCGACTGCGGACAGGATCGTCAACAACTACGTGAGCTCGATAGCAGTCGAGAACGGCGCCCTGCACGTCACGTTCGGGAATCGCGCGAACGCCAACCTCAAAGGCAGGATACTCACGCTGCGGCCGGCGGTAGTGGAGGATGCGCCGATCGTTCCGGTCGCGTGGG
>JANNON010000853.1:0-2068 GCA_031399105.1 Blastocatellia bacterium
GTGACGCTCGCGGCCGGCGCGCCGGCCGCCTTCAGCGCGTCCAGCACCTGGCGGCGGATCGGCTCGAACTGGCTCTTGCCGGGGTAGCCGAGCTATGCTTGTATGGGATCAACCACGGGGGACACGGGGCACACGGGGGAAAACAAACAGGGTTTACCAATTCTTCCCCGTGAAACTCACCTGTGGCTTCTTGTTTTTTTAGCAAGAAACTAAGCGGCCAGAAGAGCGATGTCTGATCCGCGGAACTTGATTGCCGTAGACATTACTTCGTGGCCTTTCCTTGTGACACGATAACTATTCGAGTTGGTTACTTTCTGCATCAATCCGTGGGCCCGCAGCATTCCGATCTGACGGGATATTCGCGCAGAATTTCTGGCACTCATCCTGGGATCAGATTCTCCCTCTGGGTATAGCTCGCGCCGCAAGTCCACGTTGCGCATGGGTTGTAGTTCAAATTCGCCGCGCATCACTATTGCAAACAGACGACTGTCCTCAGGGCTCATCGGGCGCAGTCCACGATACCGCCGTCCTTTCTTCTCGACCGGTTTGGAAACCGGATCAAGAATACGATGCGATGGTTTCGGGGTTCCGACCACCGACAGCGCGTCCAGGTAACGGCTGTTGGCCGCTCGTGACAACCCCACTCGGCGTCCGAGGTCGGCAATTCCTTTGCGCATCGGAATCCAGTTCATTTGCAGTTTCCCCTGACGCTCAGTCCGCCGACGCACTTTGAAGCGGCGCGGGTTATTGATCGTCGTTTCGATTCTCAACACACTTCCGGCTTTGTCGTACATCTTGATCGAATTCTCTTCTATCCAGTGTTTGACTCGCACGCCTTCGACTCGCGTCTTGTGGCTGCTGGTTGACTCGCCCGCAAACCGGGCATTGGTTCGGCGCCCTAAAAAGCGCATCACATCTTTGGTTCCGAAGCTTTCGATCGCGTGATGACACAGTGCCGGATAGATGCCTGACAAATCTTCCGCTCGCTTGAACAGCACATCGGTTGCGTATTCGCCTTCCCAGACGCTCCAGTAATACGGGCGCAAATCCATCTCCACCGACTTGGCCAACAATGGATTGACTCGTCGAGCCAGCGGATTGAGAAATCCGGCCCAGCTACGCTTGCTCAATTCATCCATCAGTTGTTGTGCTCTCGGTATATCCGCGATTCGCGTCAAGCAGTTGTCTGCTTTTTCGTACGCGATTCCTTCACGCTCCAGCGCCCGCGCCAGATACTCTCGACCGTTGAGATAAACTCGGATCGTAAATGGAAACCAGGTCTGCAACCGGACATGCATCAACCCAAACTCCCGATCCTGATAGTAAAAATAATAATGCAGGCATTTACGAGGCTCCCACACCAGACGCAGCTTATGACTCTCTCGATCTCCGCGCACGCTATAGCTGTGACAGGGCTCGACGCTTTTCAGCACGCAGATCAAACCTTCTTTGACCCCATCCTGCTCGGCAATCTTTCGCGCCATCTCTTCCTTCGAATCTTTCGCCGAACTCAGATATTTCAACGGACGCTGTTGCTTGTCCGCCATCCCCTCGGCGTGCCGGACAATTTCCGCACTGATCCCATCGGCATACTTCCCGAAATCCTTCAACAACACTTTCTGCCCAGACAACCAGAAATCCATCCCCTTCACGTAGCTCAGCGAACGCAAGGTTCCGCGAAAGATCATTCGATCATATCCTGTTATAATTCCGGCTATGCAGCCTTTGTGCTGCTTGATGAATCGCTCCATGACTTGCCTCCCGTTGGTGTTTTGACAAGCTCATTTTACGAGAGGTTTTGATTGTCGCGGAGCGATTCTTCATTTGGTTGCGGCTATGCCGCGCCGTGCTCCCCGTGGTTCTTTTCCCAAACTGATTAACGCATCAACTTTTTTTCAAGCGGAGTGATTGTTACCGGTCCAATCAATCCTGATTCCATTGCTTCCCATTTGGCGGCGGTGAAAACGCCATCTTCGCCCAGATTTTCTCGCTTTCGCGCAGACATGTTGACGTTGTAAAACTTTTTCCACGCGACACCTCGGCGATCCATATCGGCTATGCGATTGGC
>JANNON010000881.1:0-4264 GCA_031399105.1 Blastocatellia bacterium
TGCAGGAAAGACGGTCCACAGATTACGCAGCTGTTCGGGTGGGATAAGGTCAGTACCGAAACGCGGTAGCGGCGGGTCAACCGTCGTGATCGACAATGATAAGCGGTGACGAATCGTTGACCCGACGCTACCGCGTTTCGGTACTGACCTAACATTCCACCCTGGAACTCCAGCCAATCGGTGTCACCGGTGTAATCTGTGGATAAGGTCTTAGCAAGAGTCACGGACTCGTTGGCTTGATCACCACTGCGGGTACGTTCTGGTCCTTCGCGATCTGATTGAACGCCGGAAGCTCGTTCCGCATCACCAATGCGAGTTTTTGTAACTCGGCATCGATCTGCACAACCAGCTCGTTGTAAACCGCCAGCGATTGGTCATTCGGCGCCGACTCACCCTGCATCACCACACCTCCCAGGGCCGCCAACTTGTTGTTCAACCGGATCGGAAAGTTTAGCGGATCCTGACTGCTTTGGTTCCTGGTTTGGTACAGAGTCTCTTCAATCGACGTCAGATTCTTGAGCAATCGAATTGCGGTATCGTTAATTACTTTAAAACTCGGCTGGTCCTTAACGCGCTTGAGCAAATCGTCCACCTGCCGGCGCACATCACGAATTTGCAGAATCGCGTTATGCGTTTCGCTGAGTTTGTCGCGAATCTTCAAGCCAAGCTCAAGTTGCTTTGCATAATCAGCCGCAGTCACCGACAAGCGCGGATCCATCTTCACGTCAAATGGCTGCGACGTTGTCTTGCCATCGACCGTCAGCTTCACTAGATATCTTCCCGGAACAACCCTTGGCCCACGAGTTTCCCCCGCCCAAAGAATCATGCCCGGAAAACGGACGGCTTCCGCATAACGCATATCCCAAACAAATCGATTCAGGCCGGGGTCCGTCGTTACGCGCGCTGGCCCGCCTCCAAAGCCGCCAGATTCTTCTGCACTCGGCGCGGGTGGCGCACTTCCCGGACCTGTTCCCTGTGGACGTGGCGCCGGCGCCGTGAACTTGCGGACGGATTTTCCAGCCTCATCAAAAAACTCAAGCACCACATCCGACTTTGGTTTTGCTTCCAGGGAGTAGTAAACCACAACGCCGTTCGGCGGGTTCCTTCCAATCGTAGCCGTGACCGGAAGTTGAAAGCCGCCGCCCGCTTGAGTGCGATAGTGACCTTCCGGCTTGAATAAGTGGCTGACCAGAGTGCTCGGCTTTCCTGCGTCTTTCATCTGATGGATCATCGTTAAATCATCGAGTATCCAAAACGAGCGGCCTTGTGTGGCAACTACCAGATCCTGCTCACGTTTGTGAATTGCGAGATCGGTAATGGGAACCACCGGCAAGTTCAACTGCATCGACATCCAGTTGGCGCCGTTGTCAAAGGATGTGTACAAGCCCGTTTCAGTGCCTGCGAACAGCAATCCCCGCTTATTCGGATCTTCGCGAATCACTCGCGTGAATGCGTTGTCAGGAATTCCGTTTGTGATTCTCTTCCAGGTCTTGCCGTAATCGCTTGTCTTGTAAAGATACGGGCGATAGTCGTCCCACTTATACATGGTCCCGGCGACGTAAGCGGTTGCGGGATCATGTGCTGAAGCTTCCAGCGAGTTGATCTGAATCCACTCGGGCATCACGGTCTTCGGTGGGGTTACATTTTCCCAGTTCTTCCCGCCGTCGCGTGTGACGTGCACAAGTCCGTCATCCGATCCGACCCAAATGGTTCCTTTCTGAACAGGCGATTCCATCAGTGCAAAAATCGTGTCGTAGTACTCGACGCTGGTGTTGTCCTTCGTGATTGGACCGCCAGACGGTCCTTGCTTGGTCTTATCGTTCCGCGTCAAGTCGCCACTGATCGCTTCCCAGCTTTGCCCTTCGTTTGTGGATCTGAAAAGCACGTTCGCCGCTGCGTAGATCGTGTTGGCATCGTGCGGTGAAAAGATCACGGGGAAGTTCCACTGAAACCGGTATTTCGAAGCCTCGGCGCCAGCGCCCATCGGGTTGTTTGGATAGGGATTGATGTCGCGCTGCTGTCCTGTTCGATGATCGTAGCGAGTAAGCAGACCTCCATAAGAACCCGCGTAGACGATCAATGAGTCTTTTGGTGAGGGCGCGATCCAGCCTGACTCGCCGCCACCGACGTCAAACCAATGCTCGCGACCAATTCCGTTATCGGCCGTGCGGCTGGGAATCCGCACTGTCGAGTTGTCCTGCTGAGCGCCATAGACGTTGTAAGGAAAATCGTTGTCGAGGGCGACGCGGTAGAACTGTGCCGTCGCCTGATCCTGATCGGTCCAACTGCGCCCGGAATTGAACGAAACGTTTGCGCCCCCATCATTGCTGTTGATCATGCGCGTGGGATCGTCAGGCGCGATCCACAAATCGTGGTTGTCTCCATGCGGAACCGAAATACCCGTGTAAGTTCTGCCGCCATCATTTGATCTGAAGAATCCAACGTTGAGCACGTAGACGACTTCGGGATTCTTCGGGTCAGCATAAATTCGAGTGTAATACCACGCGCGTTGGCGCAGTCGCCGCTCCTCGTTAACCTTTGTCCAGGTTCTCCCCGCGTTGTCGGATCTAAACACGCCGCCGTCTTCCGCCTCGACGATGGCCCAAACTCGATCAGGATTAGCCGGTGAGACTGTAATTCCGATCTTGCCAATCATGCCTTTGGGCAAGCCATCGTTACGAGTCAGTTCGGTCCAGGTGTCACCGCCATCGACTGACTTGAAAATTCCGCCGCCGGGACCGCCGCTTTCGAGCGTCCAGGGCTTTCGGTAAACCTCCCAAAATCCGGCGTAGATGATGTTCGGATTCGTGGGATCGAGAATCAGGTCTGACGCTCCGGCCTTATCGCCACGAAAAAGTATACGTTCCCAATTCTCGCCTCCATCTTTCGATCTGAAGACGCCTCGCTGATCGTTTGGCGCCCAGAGGTGCCCGAGAGCAGCGACATAAACGATGTCGGGATTCTTCGGATGAACTCGCACGCGGGCTATCTGGCGTGTGTCATCGAGTCCGACCTTCTTCCATGTCTTACCGGCATCGGTTGATTTGTAAACACCGTCGCCGTGCGAAACGTTTCCGCGCACGGGCGATTCGCCCATGCCGACATAGATGGTGTTGGGATCCGCATCCGAAAGTCCGATCGCCCCGACTGAGCCGGTGCCGAACACGGAATCGTCACTCACCACTTCCCAATTGATCCCGCCGTCAGTTGTTTTCCAAACGCCACCGCCAGTCGCGCCGAAGTAATAAACCATCGGTTGCGTAGCTACCCCAGCCACGGCCGTCGCGCGTCCGCCACGATACGGTCCAATCGAGCGGTACTGCAAAACTTTCAATGGATCGACAGGGCTCGGCTGTCGCAGCGGCGTTGCCTGCTGGTTCTCCGGCGCCTGGGCCAGCGCAAGAGATGATGCGGCGATAATGATGAAACCAAGGAAGGATAAACAGAGAGACGCGCGGTACGTCTTGAACATTGTTCGAGACTCCTTTACTTTGACACTGAAAGTGGGCCAGATCGTTTGCCCTGATTGGATTTGACGGCGACGCATAATACCAATTTCAAAGGACCTCTGTCGTGCTTCAATGAAACCACTTCAACGAATACTCATGCCGCTAACACTGATTTGCGCTGTGCCTTTCGTCGCAAACGCGCAACCCAAACTTCAAAGCATGTATACCGAACTGGCTGAGAAAAAGTGCAAGACTATTAGCAGCGACAAGGAGACTGGCAGCTCGACTCAACGTTGTAATGGCGTTGGCGGCTATAAGCTGCTCGTTCATGACGACGACGCGCGGCAGTCGATCACTATCGTCGATCCCAGCGCAAAGGAACACCCACTCAATTTCTGGAGTGTAATGACACATTCCTTTTCCAGCGTCGGCGACAAGGCCGAATGGCGCGTCTCCAAATCAAATGGAAAGGTCACGCCCGTTGGTTTGATCGTGCGTGTCAATGCGAGTGAGAATCCGGAGAAGCCGAGTAGCATCACTTCATACCTGGCAGTGGCGAAGGTGTCTGCGAATGGAAGTTGTGTGACACATCGGATTCGCAGCGGTCCGAATGCAAACGCACAAGCGCGAACGGCGGCAGACTCTGCGGCAACCGCACCGTGTTTGAAAGAACTAGGGCAATAGAGTTTCGAGTTTCGAGTTTCGAGTTTCTAGTTAGTACTGAGTGCTGAGTACTGAGTTCCAGTACGCATTCGATTACTATGATCGGAAACTAGAAACTAGCAACTCGCAACTCAATGGGAACTCAGTACTCA
>JANNON010000882.1:0-5361 GCA_031399105.1 Blastocatellia bacterium
GTCACCGGCATTCGCGGCGATTTCGCGCATCGGCTGTTCCAGGGCGCGCATCACGATCTTGATGCCGGCGTCCTGTTCGTGGTTGTCGCCCTTGAGCTTGACCGCAGCGCGGGCACGCAGCAGGGCTACGCCGCCGCCAGCCACAATGCCTTCTTCAACTGCCGCACGCGTCGCATTCATCGCATCCTCAACGCGCGCTTTCTTTTCCTTCAATTCCGTTTCTGTTGCTGCGCCAACGCGGATTACAGCAACGCCACCAACGAGTTTGGCAAGGCGTTCCTGCATCTTCTCGCGGTCATAGTCTGACGAGCTCTCTTCAATCTGGGCCTTCAGCGTTTTCACGCGGCCCTTCAGGTCGTCCGTGTTACCGGCGCCATCGATGATGGTCGTGTTGTCTTTGTCGACGGTCACTTTCTTCGCACGTCCGAGATCCTCGAGTTTTACATTCTCGAGCTTGATGCCGAGGTCATCACTGATGACTTTACCGCCGGTCAGAATGGCAATGTCCTGCAGCAACTCCTTGCGCCGATCGCCAAAGCCGGGGGCTTTTACTGCCGCCACGTTGATCGTGCCGCGCAACTTGTTGACCACCAGAGTTGCCAATGCTTCACCATCAACATCTTCCGCGATGATCAGAATGGGCTTGCCGGCCTTTGCCACCTGCTCGAGCAGTGGCAGAAGGTCTCTCATCGAAGAGATCTTCTTCTCACTTAAAAGAACCACGGGGTTTTCGAGTTCGGCTTCCATCTTATCGGTGTTCGTAACGAAGTACGGCGACAAATAGCCGCGATCGAACTGCATTCCTTCGACAAACTCCAATTCTGTTTCCGTCGTCTTGGCGTCTTCGACAGTAATCACACCGTCCTTACCAACCTTCGCCATCGCTTCGGCAATCAATTCGCCGATGGCCGCATCACCATTCGCGGAGATAGTGCCGACCTGGGCAATCATGTCTCCAGCAACAGGTTTGGCCAATTTCTTAATTGCTGCCGTGGCGCGCTCAACAGCTTTGTCGATGCCACGTTTGAGGGCCATAGGATTTGCACCGGCAGCCACGGTCTTCACCCCTTCGCGATAGATCGCCTGGGCCAGCACGGTTGCTGTAGTGGTGCCATCGCCCGCAACGTCGCTGGTTTTAGAAGCGACTTCGCGCACCATCTGGGCGCCCATATTTTCAAGAGCATCCTTAAGGTCGATCTCTTTCGCGACGGTCACACCGTCTTTGGTGATTGTCGGGCTGCCGTATGATCTACCGAGAACGACGTTGCGTCCTTTGGGACCAAGAGTGATCTTCACCGCGTCTGCTAATTGATTGACGCCGCGTAGAATTGCCGCCCGAGACTCTTCACCATGAACTATTTGCTTTGCCATTTAATTTATCTTCTCCAACTAGAAACTGCTGTTAACACTTCCGACTGACCCCCTTGATGGTGACAAGTGATGAGTGACTAGTGACAAGTCAGACACTGACGTGAATCGTGGCTTGAATCGCTTCTTGCTTGTCACTTATTACTTGTTACTTGTCTGAAGCGCTATTTCTTTTTTCCACCCGTTGCCGCGCCAGCGCGGGTGATGATTCCGAGGATCTCGTCCTCGCGCATGATCAATAACTCTTCGCCGTCGATCTTGATTTCCGAGCTGCTGTACTTGCCAAACAAGACTCGGTCGCCCTTCTTTACATCCAGTGGTTGGCGAGTTCCATCTTCACGATATTTACCTTCCCCGGCGGCGATTACTTCGCCCTCCTGGGGCTTTTCCTTGGCACTGTCAGGAATGATGATGCCGCCGCGAATCTGTTCGCCTTCTTCAATGCGTTTCACAATCACGCGGTCGTTCAAGGGTGTGATATTCGTCGTCATAATTTCGTTTAGGTTCCTTTTGCTTCTTCATACCTACTGATTCGCTGCACCTTGCATAGGCCTCGAACGCACGTTTGCCTGCTAGAACGAGCGATGCTCGCTGGTGCGCATTTCAATCGCGCGCAACGCAGAAACGTACTGGACAAAAGCTTAAGCAGAATGAAGTCGAACTTTTCTTAGTAGGTGAGCTGTGGATTTATCAGGTGATCTGGATGATCCCAGAGGAGCTGAGAGCGGAGTAAGCTGAACTCGGTTCGACACTCACCCTACGGTAATGGTGGTGATAAGTCAAATGCGAGTCAGAGACAGCGTCGTTAATCATTGGTCATTAGGGAGTGATCATTTGTCATTGCAGAAAAATGCAGAATTCGCATTTCGTTAAAGCCTTTCGATTTTAGCGAGGTTGGCGCGGACAATAATAAGTGGGCCAGGCTAAGACAACTTCTTTGCTCCGTAGGAGCAAGAACTGCACGCTTGGAAGTGATCTTACGCGCGATCTTTAGGCCATTACGCATGATGAACGGATGATCCGGAGCGATTGGTATATCTGGCTCAAACCTGGCGACAGTTTCGATCTGAACGCGGACGAAACGGTGAAACGACACCGCTGACAAGTATCCGTGACGCTGTCTGCGGATAGTGAGACAAAGCATCCCAGGCGGGCCAGGTGACAGAGATTTCGGAAGGAGTGGGTTATGAAAGGGACGGAGAAGGTAGCGGCGGATTTTCAGAAGTTACGCGAGATGATTAAGGACATCGACTTCTGCATGTTGACGACTGTTGATGAGAACAACAACTTGCACAGCCGCCCAATGTCGCTTAACGGCGAGGTCGACCAGGAAGGTAATCTTTGGTTCTTCACGTCAGCCACATCGCATAAGGTTTTTGAGATCAATAGAACGCCGAAGTGCAACGCGAGTTTCGCGCAGCCGGACGATCATCGTTACGTCTCCATCAGCGGCACGGCGGAATTAGTTAGAGATAGACAGAAGATTGAAGAGTTGTGGAAACCTGAACTCAAGGCGTGGTTTCCGAAAGGCACTGAGGATCCCGATCTGGCTCTCTTGCGTGTGGTCATTGAGAAGGCGGAGTACTGGGACAGTCCGGGTGGCGCAGTGGCCCAAGCGGTGAGCTTTGTCTCGGCGCTGATTAAGGGAGAATCAGCGGACTGGGGCGAGAACAAGAGGATCGATCTCAAGAGCTGAAAACCAGATCCACAGATACACAGATTCCACAGATTCCAAATCATGGCAGGCCCTCCTACGCGGAGAACATTCGGCCACCTCCTGGGCATTCGTTAGATCTGTGTTCATCTGTGCAATCTGTGGCTCGCTTTAACTCTTCTGGTCCTTCTCAACTTGCGCTCGCAACCGCTCTTCCTGCTCCCTCAGTTCAGGCGTGAGCTCGTCGCCGAAATCCTCGGTGTCGAACACCTTACGAATCTCTATTTCGCTGTTGTCCGGTGAATTACTCGGATCGAACGGAATGCGCTTCACCCACTCGACAGCTTCATCCATCGATTTCACTTCCCATAGCCAGAACCCGGCGATCAGTTCTTTGGTCTCGGCAAAAGGACCATCGATCACTGTTCGTTTTGATCCGGAAAACCTGACACGCTTTCCTTTTGAACTGGGATGGAGGCCTTCTCCAGCCTTCATGATTCCAGCGTTCACCAACTCTTCGTTGTAGGACATCATGTCCGTGAGTAACTGCTCGGTCGGCATCGCGCCCGCTTCGGAATCGTCGTTTGCTTTAATAATAACCATCACACGCATGGCAATAATCTCCTTAAGATGTTTGCTTGGAGCTCACTAATCTCAAGCCTCAGCGCCTGGAATTTGCTCTCTGCCTACAAGTCGAACGAGGATGACCCCGATCGACAAACACTCCTCGCGCGACTTCGTAGGGGTGTCCCTGCTTGGGCACCCCTTGTTTCGTTAACTCACTTTCGAGAGACGAGGGGTGCCCACAGAGGGACACCCGTACGAAGTTAGCGAGGTCGAAGCTTCCTTGATGTAAAGCTATTGCACCGTTTTTGCCGCCTCAAGAATTTGTTCTGGCCGCGCGCGCACCCAATAATTCTCAGTCAGATTCACCCATCGCACTTTGCCGGACGAATCCAAAAGAAATTCAGCAGGTCGCGAGATATCGCCGCCGTTCTCGCCCGCGCCTAAGTGCAACAAATCGTAGCGACGAATCGCCTCGGCTTTTGGATCAGAAAGGAAAGGGAAAGTGTAGCCAGCCTCAGCAATCATTCCCCTATTAATTTCTGGACTATCCACGCTAATCGCAACTGGACGGATCCCGACTTCATGAAACTTGGCCAAACTCTCCTGAATGCTCCGCAACTCGGAGTGACAAGATGGTCACCAATAACCTCGATAGAAAACCAGCAGCACACCTTTAGGCGCTTTGCCGTTAATTGGTTCAGAGAGAAGTGCGGAAAGAGTTTTAGTCTCTCCGGTGGAATCAACCAGGCTGAACTCCGGCGCGGACTGCCCGATCTGCGGGGCGCCCTTCGAAGCGGGCAACCACCTCGCGAACACGAAAACCGAGAAGAGAAAGAGCGCTATGAGCAGTGCACTCAGAGTTCCGAGTATCGCCCCGGCAACCTTTGAGCGGGTTGGCCTAGAAGATCCGAACGCTCTTCGCACGCCTATGATTACAAGTGCCGCAGCAAGTAACAGCAACAACAGATTGGCCCAGGGAAAATCGCGGGTAACTGGAAACCGAACAAAGATAAGCGGGTAACTGATCAACGCGAAGATACTGAGAATGAAGCCCGCCCACAGCGGCCAATTGATCTGCTTGAACTTCATACGCACGCTCCTTTTGGAAGGTAGTCTCAATAATAGCTCTTGAACATTGAAGCTTAAGTGCTGGGGTTACCACGAAGCGGGGACAGGGTCCACCTTCCTGACTGTGAGACTCCTGATGCTGCCTGGCTCCGCTTAGGCTAGTAGGCCCTTCAAACATCATCACCAGCACTGCTTCGAACTAACTGTTAGCATTTCAGATCCGCCCAAATAAAACTGCGGGCCAAACTCCCATGAGAAGGCCCGCAGCAGTTAAATCAGCTCAACTGAGGCAAACGCGTCGTCACCTCAGCGTTCGGGCATTGGCGATATTGGAATACCCCGAATTCCCAGTCGCATTAAAGGCGCGCACCCGGTAGCGATACCGCGTGTTCCGCGCGAGTCCTGTGTTCTGGAACGTTGTTACGTTTGCACCCACCTGAGCGATCTGCACAAAGTTAGTGCAGTTGTTGCCCAGACAACGCTCGATACGAAAGCCTTGCTCATTTGTCGAGTTATCGTTCCACGAAAGATTAATCTGACTGGTCGAGACTGCGGTTGCAGTTAGATTACTCGGAGCATTCGGCACCGGCGTCGGAGTCGGAGTTGGTGTCGGCGTCGGAGTTGGCGTTGGTGTCGGAGTTGGCGTTGGTGTAGGAGTTGGCGTTGGGGTCGGAGTTGGCGTTGGTGTCGGAGTTGGCGTTGGG
>JANNON010000930.1:0-8823 GCA_031399105.1 Blastocatellia bacterium
CTTGAATCTGCTTATCGTGCTTAGCTACATGCTTCTCCAACTCACCCAACTTATTAGGAAGCTCGCTGTTTGAAGACAGGATCTCGCGCAGTCGTACGAACGCTCTCATCACTTCGATGTTCACGGCGACGGCTCGCTTGCTGCGCAGAACACTTGAAAGCATCGCGACGCCCTGTTCGGTAAACGCGTAGGGCCGAAAGCGCGGATCGCGGTGCTTTTGGGAACCGGTCACAGTTTGTGACCGGTTGCTCTCGGACACCTCGTCAGGTGTTAGTTGAAACATGAAGTCAGGTGGAAATCGATCGCGATTTCTTTGTACCGCTTGATTCAGCACTTTAGTGCCAACCCCATAAAGGATGGCCAAATCGGCGTCCAACAACACTCTATGACCGCGAATCGAGACGATGAGACCTTCGATCTGCTGAATTGGAAGGAGTGAGGTTTCGTCTTTCATTTTGTGCCCTGTCCAGAACGCTGTGACCTCGACTTATTGCGTCGACCGTCGCGGACTTGGTCCTACGATCGCTTTGTGAGTTGAAAGGCTAGCGGTCGCACGATTCATCCTGAGTCGGCAATTGTGAGCTATTCACTCTCAGAAGGCACCCGCGACAAAGATCAAGACACTTCGCGGATCTTGCCAGAAAGTTTGTATGACCTCCGCCGCGATTGAAGAGACAACCGCCGCACACAGCTTCGGCGTGCTCCGGTTTTTCCGTCAGTCGCCGCGTGCGCATCGAGGCGCAACTGGCTATTGCATCTTCATCGTCCATTCTGGTTTTCTGTGCCATCCGCAGAGACAGAGGATTAGAAACATGAACCCTAAAAACTATTCGCAAAGAAACCATTCGCTTCTAGCTACCGCAGTTCTATTACTCATCGCTTCACTGTTCATCGCTCCAGCCTGCTTCGCGCAAACAACATTTCCTGATACGCCGGCTGGCAATCAAGCAAAAGCCTGGCTGGAAAGTCTCAATGCGGGCGATGCCGAGAAGCATAAGGAGTTCCTGCGCAAGCATGCTCCCACTCGCCTCGATCGTGCGGATCGCGAAATGGCGTTTCGAGCGATGACCGGCGGTTTTGACTTAAAGAAAGTTGAGGAGTCCACGCCAACGAAAGTGGTTGCCCTCGTTCAGGAGCGCGCCTCGGATCAGTTTGTTCGGTTCACTGTTGAGGTCGACTCTACCGAGCAAAACCAGATTACAAGACTCGCGCTGCAAGGGATTGCGCGACCGGTGGAATTTGCTCTTCCTCACCTGACCGAGAGCGAACTGATTGCGGCCCTTCGAAAGAAGATGGATGAGACGGACGCTGATCGTTTCTCCGGTGCCGTATTGGTCGCCAAAAATGGCAAGACTGTTTTCACTCAGGCGTATGGGTTGGCAGATCGCGAGAAGAAAACTCCGAACACTTTGAAGACGCGCTTTCGACTCGGCTCTATGAACAAAATGTTCACCGCGGTTGCCACACTCCAACTCGTTCAAAGCGGCAAACTCGATCTGAAAGCACCGTTTGGAAACTACCTGACCGGTTATCCGAACAAGGACGTTGCCTCAAAGGTGACCATAGAACAATTGCTGTCACACACCGGAGGCACGGGCGACATCTTTGGTCCTGAGTTCGACAAGAATCGGCTTGAGCTAAAGACCCTGGCGGATTATGTGAAGCTCTACGGTAAGCGCGGACCAGAGTTCGCGCCCGGCGCTCGCTGGCAATACAGCAACTACGGTTTTCTTTTGCTGGGCGTCTTAGTAGAGAAAGTGAGTGGGCAGAGTTATTACGACTATGTTCGCGACCACATCTTCAAGCCTGCGGAAATGACCGGAACTGCTTCCGAACCGGAAGAGCAATTGGTGCCCGAACGAAGCATTGGGTACACACGAGCGACTGGCAGCTTTGGGCCTAACACCGACACACTACCGTATCGCGGAACGTCGGCGGGCGGCGGCAACTCGACGGTGGAAGATCTCTTGAAGTTTGCGACCGCGCTGCAAAGTCACAAACTGCTGAACGCGCAGCACACGGAAATGCTGACGACGGGAAAAGTTGAAATGCCGGGTGGCAGTAAGTACGCCTATGGATTCGGCGATGAGATGGTTAACGGCACGCGATGTTTCGGCCACGGTGGCGGCGCTCCGGGCATGAACGGCGAACTCCAAATCTGCCCCGGGCCAAACCCTGGAGCGGGCTACGTGATCGCGGTGTTGGCAAACATGGACCCACCAGCGGCTAGCCGAGTCGCGGACTTCATTACTAACCGGCTGCCCTTGAAGTGACAGTGTTCGCGTGGCACGTGAAGTCAGTACCGAAACGAAGTAGCGTCGGTTGAGCGACTCGTCACCACTCATCACTGTTCTCGGTTGATCCGACGCTACAGCGTTTCGGTACTGACTTCATGTCACCCAAAAAACTTCTTGCTGCAAAAACAAGATTCCAGAACCTTGACAACTGTCACGACCAAGGCGCATATCGTTCCGCAGATCAATTGAACCATTCGGCCGCAACACCCATGACGTAAATCCGCAGACTTGTACGAAAAAGTCGTGCGAGCTTAATCCCTTCCATAGCTCTATCCCAGAGGAAAACAATGAAACAATCATTCGCCCCATTCACGCAGTCGCTCTTCTCGTACCTTAAGTCAGCTCCACCTTGCAGTCGCTCAGGCGTGCGTTGCCCGAAGTCACTTCCGGTGTTCATTCATTTCCTATCCGTTTTGACCGTAGTCTCCGCACTGTTTCTCGTCGCTGATTCGACTTCCTACGCCCAGCAGAAGAAGGATCCCCAACCAAAGGCCTCGACGAGTAGCAACGAATGGCTGCGGTTCCGCGGACCGAACGGGAGCGGTGTGGCTGAGGGTAAAACTCTTCCGGCCGAGTTCGGAGCCAACAAGAATCTGGCGTGGAAAACTGCAGTGCCGTTCTCACGATCCTCGCCGGTGGTCACCGCCAATCGTGTTTTTCTGACTGCCAGCGAAGGCGATAAACTGATCACGCTCGCTCTTGATCGCAAAACCGGAAAGATCCTCTGGCGACGCGAGGTGGCCCGCGCGCGACACATGCAGATCTACAAAGCTAACGACGCGGCCTCGCCGACCCCGGTGAGCGACGGCAAGAACGTGTTCGTGTTCTTCGCAGAACTGGGATTGATCGCTTACACCCCTGACGGCAATGAACTTTGGCGAATGCCCCTGGGACCATTCAATAGCTTCTACGGCATGGCTGGATCACCGGTGCTGGCGGGCAACACATTGGTGATGGTGTGTGACCACCGCGAAAACTCCTTCATCATTGCCGTCGATGCGCGCACTGGGAAAGCGCTGTGGAAGACAAACCGCACAAATTTTGAGGGGTATTCCACGCCCGCCATTTACACACCCAAAGATGGACCAGCTCAAGTAATCGTTCTCGGCTCAAACTCAGTTGACGCTTATTCCCTGAATACAGGCGAACGGCTGTGGTGGGTTACCAAGGTCGGTACATATCCCAAAGGTGTGCCGATCGTCGGAACAGACATGGTCTACGTTTTGGGAGAAGGCGGCGATGCTCCATACTTTCCGCCCTATGAAGATAGCCTCAAGAAATACGACAAAGACAACGACCAACGCATTCACAGTGACGAGATGAAGTCTCATCCTGAAATGCATGAGCACTTTGGCTGGCTCGATGCCAACCGTGACAACTACGTCGATCGCGCTGAATACGATTTCGTCCGCAACTCCACCATGGCAGGTCACGGTCTTACAGCCGTACGCCTTGGAGGTAAGGGAGACGTCACATCAACGCACGTCGCGTGGCAACTGAAGAAGGGTTACCCAAATATTCCCGCGCCTTTGATCTATCGGGACGTTATGTACCTCATGAAGGAAGGTGGAATCGTCAGCAGTCTTAATCCCGTCAGTGGCGAGGTTTTAAAAATGGGGCGGACGCCCGACGCGCTCGAGGAATACTCTGCATCCCCAGTCGCAGCCGATGGCAAGATTTTTCTAGTCAGCGGCAGCGGCAAAGTGACGGTGCTCAAAGCGGGCGCCCAGTGGGAGATCCTGGCGATGAACGACCTGGATGAGGAGGTGTGGGCTACTCCGGCGATCGCCGGAAGCAATCTCTACATCCGCACGCGGAATTCACTGTACTCATTCGCGCAGGTGTCGAGGTAGAATTCAATGCTCGCGTGAACTTATGTAGAATCAACAGTGTCACCACTCTATCTGAACCAGAAGAAAACCATATGATGAAGACACCCCCGTCCAAAGTTAAAACTAATCACACTCCTAACAGCTATCAAATTCCTTTCAACCGCACGGTTTTGCTTTTCGGCTTAACTCAGCTCCTGCGTTTTGCGTGTGCGCTGATGTTAGTGGCGATACCACTTCACGGGCAGCAGAAGAACCACAGCGCAAAGGACTATTGGCCGCAGTTTCGTGGGCCGGAATCAAATCCCGTTGGAACGGATGCGCGCCTCGCCGAACGCTGGTCCAAGACCGAGAACGTCGAGTGGTCGCAAGCGATCCCGGGCCGTGGTTGGTCATCGCCAATCGTGACCGGTGGCAAGGTGTACGTAACCACCGTCACCACGGAAGGCAAGTCGAAGGTGCCGCAGAAAGGCACTGAATACAGTAACGAGTACATCGCGGAACTGCGGAAACAGGGACTCTCGATGGAAGAGGTTATGAAGCGGTCGGCGGAACGCGATACTGAGATGCCGCACGAGGTGAAGGTCCACTACTTTCTTTATTGCCTCGACCTGAAAAGCGGCAAGGTGGAATGGACGCAGGAGTTCCACTCGGGCCAGCCACCGGGCGGGCGTCACCGCAAGAATAGTTTTGTTTCCGAGAGTCCCGTGACTGACGGAAAGTTTGTTTACGTGTTCGTGGGGAATCTGGGCTTATGGGCGTTTGACCTGAAGGGCAAGCTCGCCTGGACCACACAACTGGAAGCGAATCCGATCTACCTCGAATTCGGAACCGGGAGTTCGCCGGCATTGGCCGGCAACCTGCTGGTGATCTTGAACGACAATCAGAAACAGCAATACATCGCGGCCTTTGACAAGCAAACGGGCAGGCAGGTCTGGCGCACCTATCGCGACATCGGCGGCAATGAACCGCCGGGGCAGCGTTCAGGATGGGCCACACCGTTTGTTTGGCGGCATGCGCAGCGCACAGAAATTGTTGCGATTGGTCCGCAAGTGGTCATTAGTTACGACCTGGCTGGTAAAGAGTTGTGGCGTCTGTCGGGATTGTCGCGGCTGCCTGTGCCAACGCCTTTTGCTTACGACGGACTGCTGTATATCAACGGCGGGCGAGGCGCTCCGGTGTTCGCTATTCGTCCCGGCGCAGCGGGCAACATTTCACTGGCGAAAGATCAGACGTCGAACGAGTTTATCGTCTGGTCGCAAGCGCGTGGCGGTACTTACTTACCTTCGGCTTTGGCTTATGACGGCGTCGTGTACACGCTGACTGAAACTGGAATCTTGAATCGCTATGACGCGAAGACTGGAAAGCAGACCTACAAGACACGGATTGACCCAACGGCATCAGCTTTTACGAGCTCACCGTGGGCTTACAATGGCAAACTGTTCTGCCTGAGCGAGGAGGGCCAGACGTTCGTGATCGCAACCGGCGAGGAGTTCAAATTGTTGCACGTGAATGAGCTCGACGATTTTGCGCAGGCATCGCCGGCAATGGTGGGCGATCGGTTGTTGATACGGACTGAGCAGCGGCTTTATTCAATCCGTCGCAAGGAGTAGTTCCCCAGGATTCATCAACCAATGTCCAACATGCTTCAGCTTGTCGTCAAGATTGGAAACTCTCAATGTGCGACGTAACCGGTAGTATCCATGATTGAGTTTTTACCAATCTTGACGACAAGCTGAAGCATGTTGGACATTGGGCCGTCCTTACTTACATGTTGCGTCGAAATCAGCAGTGATCCTGAATCTCTCCATCAGTTCCTTGCGGCAATAGTTCCATGGATACTCTGCCCAGTTCCGCACTACGCCGGCCTTTACCGGATTGTTTAAGACGTAACGAATTGTCTTATCGAATTTCCCGTTGCGGATCACATGGTCGAAACTCTCGTGTTCCCAGAAAGCGCCCGATCGACCCAAAATCAGGCTGCATGCTCTCGCAGTGCGCCCCTTAAGCGTCTGCATTATCTGAGACAAAGCAGGTATCCGAGCAAAACTATCTTCCCGAGCCCGGAGAATCTCCTCAATCAACTCGCTGCTGACCAGCGGCCGAAAGACGGTATGCACATGGTTTGACATGATAAAAAAGGCGTCTAATCGATAGGTATCACCATCGAGGCGATGAAGATTCTCTGCTACCTTATCAGCGACTTTGCCATCACGCATCCATGCCGGACCAATAGCTTCACGGGGCAGAATGTCCTCACACTTTAAGAACCACGCACGATTGATTTGCTCAAGCTGGATAAGCAAGCTTGTGTATTCGGGTGTCTGGCCCACCTCAACGATCCGTTCGGCTCGTCTTAACTGATCCCTAAGCCAGTCTCGCTTTGCTTTGTAGTAGCGAACTGTAGACTTTGGAATCGAATCGGCAAGGCGAAAAGTAACGAATAGCGTGCCCTCCAAAGGTTGGAAGTGAGGGCATCTGCGTACTGTGAGTTCGTGGTAGTTGAGGCGTCCCACGCAAAAACCCCTGAAGATTTAAGCGGATTAAGGAGGTGGCATTGTATACTTCAGAAGCGGAAACAAAAATGCTCGACAGGTTTCAACTTGTCGTCGAGATTACTTGGACTCAAGCATGCTACCGATGTTCCATCGCACATTGAGTTCTCCCAATCTTAACGACAAGCTGAAGCATGTCGGACATTTGCGAATGTTAACGACAGTTGAGAGCAGCCAACACACAGGTACAATCAAAGAATGAGCACAAGGAAACGAAGCGCGACCAAGATAATTTTGCTGCGGCATGCCGAGAAGCCTGACAAGGACGGGGCACCGTATGGCGTGACGGAAAGAGGCGAGCGAGATAAAGAGTCGCTGGAAGTTCGCGGATGGCAAAGAGCCGGCGCCTTGATAGGTCTCTTTGCGCCGCCGACTGGCCAATTTAATCCCTCACTCGCCAAACCGCATTTCTTCTACGCGTCGAGACCACTGTCACGAAAGGGCAGCAAACGTCCACTCGAAACGATTACACCTTTAGCCGAGAAACTAGCCATCAGAATCAACTCAGATTTTGAAAGATCTGAGGTCGAAGGGATGTTAGACGATGTTTTCGCGTGTAGAGGAGTAGTAATGATTTGCTGGCAGCGAGAATACATTCCTGAGATTGCATTAAAGATTCTTGACGATAGAAAGATCGCTCCGGAAAACTGGCCGGAAGATTGTTTCGATATTATTTGGGTATTCGATCTCGACCGTGCGTCGGGCCGATATAAGTTCAAACAGGTGCCCCAGAAACTGCTGATGGGCGATTCGGTAACTCCGATCAGGTGAGGGTAGCGAGAAGTCAGTACCACCGCGCGGGAGCGGGGGGGCGGCACAGTTCCCCCCACCCATTCAACCAACACCCCACCCGCTACCGCGCGGTGGTACTGACCTCATGACCTCCCGTCCAGCTTAGTTGGCCGACGGCGATCTGATCACTTCGATCACTTCAACCAAGACGCGACTGAGTGGCTTGCCAAGATTACGAGGCACACTGGTGTTCACTTGCACGGCAACCGCGACTTTTTGATCTGGGAAATACATCATGTCCGTCATGTACCCGGGGAAGAAGCCACTGTGACCATACGACGTGCCGGCGGGCGTCTGGCGAATGATCACTCCCAACCCGTATTTCGTTTCCCGACCGAGCATCGGCGCCGGCACCCCGTCCAGAACTTGCGGCAGGAGATCTGGCGAAAATGCTTTTCCCTCATAAATCATCTTGGCCCAACGCGCGAGATCTTCGGCGGTTGAAGCGTAGCCGCCGCCGGTCCATTCAAACTGCGGATTGATGGCGAACTTGCCGGCGTGAATCATTTCGTCCTTGCCGCCGAAGGGATTGCTCGGTCCGGCGTAACCCTGGACCACCCCTGCTAGTCTCGGTCCGTCCTGCTTGATTGTGTCGGTGAGTTTCAGAGGCTTAAGCAGACGCCTGTTTGCTTCGTCATAGAACTTTCGGCCTGTCACTCTTTCAATAATCATTCCCAGCACGATGTAATTCGTGTCGGAATAATCCCAGCCCTTGCCCGCCTCGAATGGCGCCTTTTCATCGAGCAGATAAGCCACGAGCTCGGCCGGCTTCCAAACTTTCTCAGGGTTCGCAGTCAGGTCTTTAGTGAACTGGTCCTTGAATTCATAACGCACCAGTCCACTGCTGTGGTTCATCAACTGGCGGACCATGATCTCCCGGGCATTAGGCAGGCGCGAGAACCACGGCTCGCTTCCCAAATACTTTTCGATCTTGTCGTCCAGTGCAATCTTGCCTTCCTTGATCAACTGCAAAGCGGTTGCGGCCGCGAATGTTTTGCCGACGCTTCCGGCAAGCATGCGATCATTTGGCTTCATAGCAGTTTTCTTCTCGCGGTCTGAGAACCCGACTGCGAGGCCAATGGAGTCACCGTTCGAAAGTACGACGCCGAGAGTTGCGCCGGGAAAGCTTCCGGACTTGTGCCATTCGTCGAGCTTAAGCTGCAGCGCACTTCGCAGTTTGTCGTGGTTCTGGCCGTGAATCGCACCAGTCGAAAGCAAGCAAACTAGTAAAAGGAGAATTGTTTTTCGCATTGTTGGTTTTCGATCCTGAGTAGTGATTCGATAAATTGCAGCCACTCACGCGGAACCTTCGGGGGAGTGCACACCCCCAACAAACTCTGACATTTTGTG
>JANNON010000008.1:0-14533 GCA_031399105.1 Blastocatellia bacterium
CAATCTCGTGCCCAAGTAACAAGACCTTCAACGCCAGTGGTGGCTGCGAGATAACACTCAGCACCGGCGATATTGGAACTCCAACTGCAACCGGCAGCAATATCACGGTCGTGGGTACCCGTAGCGACTCCCTCGCGCTCAGCGATCCGTTCCCGGCTGGCGAGACGAGGATCACGTGGACGGCCACGGATGATGCTGATCGCGTTGCCTCGTGTATACAAATAATCAACGTTACCGCCACGGGCGGAGACACCCAGGCGCCGACACTTACCATACCGGCTGATGTCACTGCCAGTACGGCAACCTGTTCGGCATTACTCGATGACGAATTGGGAGTCGCGGTTGCGGATGACAACTGTACAAATTCAGTTTCCATCACCCGCACTGGCGTACCGGTGGGCTTTATCTTCCCGGTTGGCACCACCAACGTTACCTACACGGCAACTGATGCGGCGGGTAATTCCACCGTCGGTGTTCAGCACGTAACGGTGACTGAGAGTGTCGCCCCAACCATCTCGGCACCCGCGAACGCAAGTTACACCTGCGCCAGTGAAGTGCCGGCAGCCAGTCCCTCGCAGGCTATTGCCGCAGACAACTGTAGTACTCCAACAGTTACAGTCAGCGAGACTAGTAGCGGAACTGGTTCGGCAGGCAGTCCGTTGGTTATCGTGAGAACCTTCACGGCAACTGACAGCTCGAACAACTCTGCGAATGCGGTGCAGACGATTACGGTAGTGGACGCTTCGGCTCCCGTGATCACACTAACTGGACCAAACCCACAGTATGTCGAGTGTCACACGTCATACACCGAACTGGGAGCCACGGCTAATGACAACTGCAGCGGTAGTTCTGCCGCTACACCGTCGGGAGCTGTGGATGCTGATACGGTGGGGACCTACACCATCACCTACAACGCATCTGACGCTGTCGGCAACGCCGCCACGCCAGTTACGCGAACGGTGATAGTACGAGACACAACTGCGCCAGTGATCAGCTGTCCGTCGAATGTCGCCGTCTACTTGCCGCTGAATTCCTCAGCGACAAGCATGGCCGTGACTTATCCGGCTGCAACAGCTACAGATAGCTGTGCCGGCCCAGTCAGCATCGCTTATAGCCATGCATCTGGATCGATTTTCCCCGTCGGCCCGACTACGGTTACGGCGACGGCTACCGATCCTCATGGCAACACCGCTTCGTGCACGTTCACGATAACGGTGCTCTACAACTTCACCGGCTTCTTTGCACCGGTGGATAACCTACCAACCTTGAACGTCGTAAATGCCGGCCGAACGATTCCGCTAAAGTTCTCGCTCAGCGGAAACAAGGGCCTAAACATTTTCCCGACTGGCTCACCCTATACTGTCAGTATTAACTGCGACGGTAGTTTGCCCAGCAACGACGTACAAGAGACCAATTCCGGGAATAGTGAACTTACCTATCAGTCAGGGGATAAGTACCACTACAACTGGAGGACGGAATCAAGTTGGGCGGGCACTTGCCGCCAGTTGATCTTAAAGTTCAATGACGGTAGTGAGCAGAAAGCGAACTTTAAGTTCAGGTAAACAAGACTGGGGTGGCGCAAGTTGGTCACCCCACTGATCAGCATTCCTTGGTAACACAGGAAAGGTGCTGCCGTTGGCTCTCATCAAGCCCGGCAGCCCCTTTTCTTTTGTTCTACCCTGCGCCTTATCCACGGAAGCTAAACTCGCAAGGTTTTGGCTCATGCCGCACGTTGTCAGTCTGCGGGTCTTCTTGACGCTTCCCGCCGCACTTACTAAACTGCCAAATTACTAAGAACCCACTCCACACGCGCAGTTCGCCGGTAGACTTGTGGGCAAGACCAAATACGTATTTTTCGTCTTTTAATCGCAAAATTTCTTGAATTGGCCCACTAGTAAAGGTCGCAGTATGCTCGAATCATCGCCGGCTTCTACCCCTGCAAATATCGGAGGAGTGCAGGCTCCAGAGTTGCCGGATCACCCGCTAGTCCTAATCCAGCCGACCCGGAGCGGTTTGGGTTTGAACTTTCGAGACTTGTGGGCATATCGCGAGTTGCTGTTTTTTCTTGCCTGGCGGGATCTCAAGGTTCGTTACAAGCAAACGCTCCTCGGTGTCATCTGGGTGGTTATTCAGCCCCTACTGCTGACGCTCGTATTTACGGTGATCCTGGGAAAGTTGGCCCGCGTGCCTACTGATGGCGTTCCCTATCCGTTAATGGTCTATACAGCGTTGCTTCCCTGGTCATTCTTCTCCAGCGCCGTTACCAACAGTGGAAACAGTATCGTCGCAAACGCACACCTGATTACCAAGGTTTACTTCCCACGGCTGTTGATCCCAGCCTCTGCGATCGTAGCCCGGCTGGTCGACCTCGGCGTCTCGTTCGTGATTCTGATTGGCCTGATGCTCTATTATCGCGCGCCTGTTGACGCAAAGCTGCTCGTCCTGCCGCTGCTGGTGGTGTTGGTTACGATGCTCGCTTTGGGTGTGGGGACGCTGATTTCAGCACTGAACGTGAAGTATCGCGACGTCGGTATGATGCTGCCGGTCTTTGTACAACTGTGGATGTTTGTTTCTCCGATTCTCTATCCACTCAGTCTGGTACCTGAGCGCTGGCAAGGGATCTACATGTGGAATCCTTTGGTCGGCATCATCACAGGCTTTCGATCCGCGTTGTTAGGCGATCCCTTTAACTGGAAGGCGATTGGCATCTCGGTCTTGTTTACAGCAGTTCTAGTTGTCGTTGCAGCGGCGCTGTTCCGACGGGTTGAGAAGGAATTCGCCGACGTAGTTTAGAATAACCGCGCAATGAAGCCGATTATCAAGGTCGAACATATCGCCAAGCACTACCGGATTGGAGTAAACCAGCCCGCCTATCAGACTCTGCGTGACACCATCGTCGAAACGGTTAGATCGCCATTCAGACGACAACGCCCGGAAGAGGACTCGAGTTCAACCGTCTGGGCGCTGCATGACGTGAGCTTTGAGGTGGCGCGCGGGGAGGTAATTGGCATCATTGGTCGCAACGGAGCGGGCAAATCAACTCTCCTGAAGATCCTTTCGCGCATCACTGAACCGACCCGCGGACGCGCTGAGTTATACGGACGTGTCGGTAGTTTGTTGGAAGTGGGGACCGGCTTTCACCCGGAATTGACCGGCCGCGAGAACATCTTTCTAAACGGCGTCATCATGGGGATGCGCCGCGATGAGATTGAGCGGAAGTTCAATGAGATCGTGAAGTTTGCCGAAGTCAGTCGTTTCCTTGATACGCCGGTGAAGCGGTACAGCAGCGGTATGTACGTCCGTCTTGCCTTCGCGGTCGCGGCTCATCTGGAACCCGAGATTCTGATCGTCGACGAAGTGCTGGCGGTAGGTGATGCGAGTTTTCAGCGCAAATGCCTCGATAAGATGAAAGACGTTAGCCAACACGGCCGCACCGTTCTGTTCGTCTCTCATAATATGTCAGCGGTAACGCGGCTCTGCGACCGGACGATCCTGCTGGATGAGGGTCGAGTTCTTGATGATGGCCCATCGCACCGGGTAGTCAGCACTTACCTGCGCTCGGGTCTGGGGACCACGGCGGTGCGTGAGTGGCCGGACCGAAAAAAATCCCCAGGCAATCAGATCGCGCGACTACTTTCAGTCCGCGTATTGAACGAAGCAAACAAACCCAGCGATGCCATAGACATTCGCCGTCCGGTTGGGATTGAGATGGAGTTTGAAGTGCTGAGTCCGGATCGTGTCTTAATGCCAAACTTCCACTTCTTTAATGAAGAGGGCATTAACGTTTTCATAGCGGCGGACCACGACGCCGAGTGGCGCCGCCGTCCACGTCCCGTCGGTCGCTATGTAACGACTGCATGGATTCCAGGAAACTTCCTGGCCGAAGGCACCATCATTGTCGGTGTCGCCTTAAGCACTTTTGAACCGACAGTAATTCATTTTTACGAGCGGGATGCCGTGGCCTTTCAAGTTATAGACACGCTGGATGGCGACTCGGCGAGGGGCGATTACACCGGACCGATGCCTGGTATTGTTCGTCCGCTTTTGGAGTGGAGAACGCAATTCTTTCCCGGTGAAGTAGAACAAGACCTGGTGTCGCTCGCAGAAGCGAAAAACTCATGAATGTCGTAATTCTCGCCGGCGGACTCGGCAGCCGGCTTGCCGAAGAAACTGAGCTAAAACCCAAACCGATGATTGAAATCGGAGGGCACCCTATTCTTTGGCACATCATGAAGCACTACGCACACTTCGGCTTCAAAGAGTTTTTCATTGCGCTCGGTTATCGCGGCGAAGTTATCAAACGCTTCTTCATGGACTACCACAGTCTTGACGGCAGCTTGAGTATCGATCTCGCCACCGGCCTGGTTGACCGCCACGATCGCGAAAACGAGGATTGGGTAGTTCACTTAAAAAACACCGGTCAGGAAACCAATACGGGCGGACGGCTAAAACGACTCGAGTCGTCACTGCGTGGCGGGCCATTCATGCTGACGTATGGCGATGGCGTTTGCGATGTGGACCTGCAAAAGTTGCTGGCCTTTCATCGTGCCAATGGCCGAATCGCCACCGTTACGGCTGTGCGACCACCGGCGCGATTTGGTGGACTGGTGTTTGACGGCGACATTGTCGCGAGCTTCACTGAAAAACCGCAGATTGGTGAGGGCTGGATCAACGGGGGCTTCCTCGTTTTTGAGCCTGAGATCTTCAGGTATCTGGACGGTGACGAAATAAGCCTCGAAGCCGATGTGCTGGAGCGACTCGCATCCGACCGTCAGCTTGCCGCCTATCGTCACGACCAGTTTTGGCAATGCATGGACACGATGCGCGACAAACGATTACTTGAAAGTCTATGGCTGGAAGGCCGTGCCCCCTGGAGACTGTGGGACTAGCCTGGCTTCAGATGATTCCCTGGATAACGAGGTTTTAGCAGATGCCTAATGTGTATTTTGATTCGTTGAAAACTTCAGACGCGACGCGACGCGATCACATCTATGACGGCAGTATTTTTCTTACTGCTCCGGCTCCCACTGTGATTGCGCTTTGTGACTTCGCTCGAACGATGATCGAAGCGGCTCTTCCGGCGGGCGATCCACGCACGGCTCAGTTCAATCTGCCGGTGACGGAATTCGTAAATCTGATTGGACCACTCAAGTCGAGTTTCACAAATCACCCGCGCACCAAAGAGCTCTTGCGCAATTTGCTCGAGGAGTTTGGCTGCGACTTGGAGCGCACCTACTTCGATGTTCCGCGATTGCGGGTAGCAACACACGGTGGTTACCTGACGGCAGGAGTTGGTTACGCGTACCGTCCTCATCGCGACATCTGGTACTCAAGTCCCGTCACGCAAGTGAATTGGTGGACTCCGATATACCCGCTGGCAGAAGAACAGGCGTTGGTGTTCTATCCCAGCTACTGGGCCAAAGCCGTTAGCAATTCCTCGAAGGACTTCGATTACGACGAATGGTGTCGAATTGGACGGCAACAAGCTGCCAGCCAAATTGCAGTAGACACGCGCAAGCATCCGCTCGCACAGGAAGCGATTCCCGCCGACGCAGAGGTGCGACTGGTAACTGATGCCGCGGCGACGATCTGTTTTTCCTCCGCGCACCTTCACGCAACCGCACCGAACACGTCCGGGATGACCCGTTTTAGTTTTGACTTCCGTACTGTAAATCTCGACGACCTGACCGCAGGCAAGGGTGCTCAGAATCCTGATGCGGCTGCGTCGGGAACCACGCTCGGCGACTTTATTCGAGCGTCAGATTTCTCGCAGATGCCAGTCGAACTTACTCGGCAAAAGTTGATGGTGAACCAATGAGCGGCACACACGATCCGTCCCCGACAATGCATGACCCTCGCACGCAGTCGCCGGGCGACTATTCTTATCGCGAAGCTCTGGAGAGTTATTTCAGCGAGAGTCCCGGAACCGCGACTGAAAAACTGGAGAACTTTTCTAAGTACGTGCCGCGGCAGAACATGGCTCGCTTGCTTGCCCGTTATGAGATCTTCAAACACATCCTTGACGTGCAGGGTTCGATTGTCGAGTGCGGTGTATTGTTCGGCGGCGGGTTGATGAGCTTTGCGCAACTCAGCGCGATTCTCGAGCCCTACAATTTTCAACGGCGAATTATCGGCTTCGACACTTTTACCGGGTTTCCTGAAGTTTCCGAAGAAGACACCAAGGGCGCGCCGGAACGAAAATCCGCACACCTGAAAGTCGGCGGTTTCACTGCGCCATCCGCCTACGAAGATATCCTGCGAGCCGTTAGCGTGTTCGATAAGAACCGGTTTCTAAGTCATTTCCCCAAGGTCCACGTGGTCAAAGGTGACTTCAAGGAAACGAGCAAGGAGTTTCTCGAGGACCATCCCCATCTGCTGATCAGTTGTCTGTATCTGGACTTTGATATCTACGAACCAACGAAGTTGGCAATCGAAAGGTTCTTTCCTCGAATCCCAAAAGGCGGAGTCGTGGTTTTTGACGAGATCAACGAGGAAGCATTTCCCGGCGAGACCATCGCGGTAATGGAATCACTAAAGGTGCATAAGTTACGCATTAAGAGATTTCCGTTTGAACCGCGAATGTCATACGCAATCGTTGGTGACTAATCATAGATTTTGATGAGTAGTGAAGAGAGAAAAACAGGTGACCAGAGCTTCTGGCTCGATCGCCCCACGTTTGTAACTGGCGCCACTGGTCTGGTAGGCGGTTGGCTTGTTCGACGCCTGCTCGACGCGGGAGCGGATGTTGTTTGCCTGCTACGCGATTGGGTCCCTCAGAGTGAACTAGTCCGCGACAGGCTGATCGAAAAAGTCAAAGTGGTGCGCGGCGATGTGTCGGATCAGGCCACGATGGAGCGCGTGCTGGGTGAATATGAGATCGACACGGTCATTCATTTAGCGGCGCAGACTATCGTCGGCATTGCCAATCGTAACCCTGTCTCGACCTTCGAAAGTAACATCGGCGGCACCTGGTCATTGTTGGAAGCCTGCCGCCACAGTCCGACGGTCAAGCAGGTTGTCATCGCTTCTTCAGACAAGGCTTACGGCGATCACGATCAACTGCCTTACAGCGAAGATGCACCGTTACAGGGTCGCCATCCTTATGACGTTAGTAAGTCGTGCGCCGATTTGATTGCGCAGTCGTATGCGCAGACGTTTGCGCTGCCGGTCGCCATCACACGCTGTGGCAATTTTTATGGCGGCGGCGATCTAAATTGGAATCGCATTGTGCCGGGAACGATACGCTCCGTCCTGCGCGGCCAACGTCCCATCATTCGTTCTGATGGTCTCTTCGTGAGAGATTATTTCTATGCGGAAGACGGTGCAGCGGCAAACATGGTGCTCGCGGAAAAGCTGGCTGCACATCCCTCTCTGCGAGGAGAAGCATTCAACTTTTCCAACGAAATCCAGGTGACAGTTCTCGAGCTGGTTGACAAGATTCTGCGGGCCATGGACTCTGACCTTAAACCTGAAGTGCGCAATGAAGCGACTAACGAGATTCGCCACCAGTATTTGAGCGCTGACAAAGCCCGACGCGTGCTCGCGTGGAAACCGCTATTCAGTCTCGATGACGGACTGCACCGGACGATCGACTGGTACAAGGAATTCCTGGGGACGGTTAACAAATGAGTGACAGCTGGTTGACCTGCCGGTCGTGTGGCTCCGGCAGTCTCGAGAAAGTCCTTTCTCTCGGCCACACACCGCTGGCCAACGCCTTATTAACAGCCGAGCAAATAGGAGAACCGGAGGAGACTTTTCCGCTCGATCTCGTTTTTTGCTCGGACTGCTCGCTAGTCCAGATCACCGAGACCGTCCCGCCGGAAAAACTCTTCCGTGAGTACTTCTACCTCTCCTCATTTTCCGACACGATGTTACGCCACGCTGAAGCGATTGCAACCAGAACGATTGACGCCCGGTCTCTCGATGGTTCGAAACTGGTGGTCGAAGTAGCAAGCAACGACGGTTACTTGCTGCAGTACTACAAACGAGCGGGCGTTCCGGTGCTGGGTATTGAACCGGCAACCAACATAGCGCGAGCAGCGGAAGAAAATCGCGGCATTCCCACGCTCTGCGAATTCTTTACCGCCGAGTTGGCAGCGGATTTACGCGCCAAAGGGACTAGTGCTGATGTCATTCATGCCAACAACGTACTCGCGCACGTCGCGGATCTAAACGGTACAGTTCGCGGATTTGCCTCGCTGTTGAGTCCTAATGGAATCGTAATCGTCGAAGTCCCTTACGTTAAAGAGATGATCGATGGCTGCGAGTTCGATACCATCTACCATGAACACTTGTGCTACTTCTCGCTAACAGCGCTCGACCGCCTCTTCCGTCGACATGGTCTTCAAATTAATGAAGTTGAACATCTCTCGATTCACGGCGGAACTCTGCGAATCTACGCGGGTCATGAAGGTGAGCAGGAAGAAACCAATCAGGAAAAATCTGCGGCAGCACTTCTGCGGGCCGAGCAGTCATGGGTGAATGACCAGGCTTTCTATCTGGGTTTCGGCGAAAAGGTTTCTGCGTTGCGACGCAATCTCGTCGCTCTGCTTCACCAACTAAAAGCCGAAGGTAAAAAGATCGTCGTTTATGGCGCCTCGGCGAAAGGCAGCACTCTCTTAAACTACTTTCAACTTGGCACTGAGACGCTGGACTACGTAGTGGATCGCAGCCCGGTGAAGCAGGGTTATTACACGCCCGGCACTCACCTTCCAATCTTTGCTCCGGAGCACATGCTCGAAACGCTGCCTGATTACGTGCTGCTGCTGACGTGGAACTTCGCTGACGAGATCCTGGCTCAGCAAGATGAGTACCGTCGCCGCGGTGGTCGCTTTATTATTCCCATTCCAGAAGTGAGGGTCGTCGAGCCTGTGACGAACGCAGGCGCAGCAACCGAGATATGATCTTCAAAAAAACAAAGCTCGCCGGGGCATTCGTGATCGACGTTGAGCCGCACGAGGACTTTCGCGGCTTTCTTGCGCAAAGCTGGTCAGCCGCAGAATTCGCCGCTCATGGTCTCAATCCAACAGTGGCTGAATGTAATGTGTCGTTCAGCAAGCGAGCAGGCACGCTGCGCGGGATGCACTTTCAGTTGCCACCGCGCGCTCAGGTCAAGGTCGTGCGCTGCACCACAGGCGCGATCTTCGATGCAATCATCGATCTGCGATCAGATTCACCGACGTTCAAGCAATGGATCGGAGTTGAACTAACCGCCGCCAATCATCGCATGCTCTACGTGCCTGCCGGATTCGCTCACGGGTTTCAGACACTGGTCGACAACTCTGAAATTTTCTATCAAATGTCGGACGTGTATGCGCCCGAACTTTCAGGTGGGGTGCGCTGGAACGATCCGGCCTTCGGTATTGAATGGCCTGCGGCGGAGCGCATTATCATCGAACGAGATATGTCATATCCAGACTTTACCGAATGAAGAAAGTTTTGCTTACAGGGGCCACGGGTTTCGTGGGCCGGCATTGTTTGGATCCGCTGGTAAACAGCAGTTACGAAGTTCATGCCGTGTCGTCACTGACCGTGTCATCGCTGGCCCAGGACGAATCCCTGACCCGAGAAGAGGTGCGCTGGCATCGAGTCGACCTTCTTGACAAAGATCAGGTCTCGGCACTGGTTCGCGATGTCAGACCAACGCACTTACTGCATTGCGCCTGGTACGCTGTGCCGGGAAAATATTGGACAGCCGTGGAGAACTTCGCATGGCTTGAATCCAGCGTGCACCTGTTTGAGGAGTTTGGAGCCAAGGGCGGCCAACGCGCGGTTGGATTGGGTTCTTGCGCAGAGTACGACTGGAGTTATAGAACCTGTTCAGAACAAACAACCCCGCTTAACCCCGCAACCACTTACGGCGACTGCAAACATCAATTGCAACTGAGGCTTGCAGAAATAAGCGAGCAATCGGGTATTAGCGCCGCCTGGGCGCGTCTTTTTTTTCTCTATGGGCCACACGAGCCCGCGGAACGGCTGGTCGCTTCGGTTGTGCGCTCGGTTCTTGCGGGTGAACCCGCACCCTGTTCTCACGGGCAACAGGTTAGGGATTTTCTTTACATACAAGACGCAGCCGACGCATTAGTTGCCTTGCTGGAATCAGAAGTGACGGGCGCGGTCAATATCGCCTCGGGCCAGGCGGTTTCAGTGCGAAGTTTAGTAGAGCAGATAGCTGATCTACTGCGGCGCAAAGACTTGATCCAATTGGGTGCGCGGCCGAGTCCGTTAGGGGAACCGCCTTTGCTCGTCGCGGACATCAAGCGTTTGCAGGAAGAGGTTGGTTGGTCGCCACGATACGATCTCGCAACGGGAATTGCGGCCACCATTGACTGGTGGCGGCGTCGATCAGAAGTATCAGAGGCGAGCAGATGAACTGTCCCACTTGCGAGTCAGCGGCAATCAGCGACTTCCTTTTCCGTGGTGACGTACCCGTCCATCAGAACCTCTTGATGCGCGATCAAGCCGCGGCCATGGAGATTCCGCGTGGCGATCTCAAATTAGTTCTCTGCAACGACTGCGGATTCATTTTTAATGCTTCCTTCGATCCAAAGAAGATCATGTATGGCGAGGATTACGAAAACACTCAAGCCTGTTCGCCGTCATTCAATCAGTATCTCGATGGTTTGGTTGAGCATCTGGTTGTGAACCGGGGCGTTCGCGATTGTCGCGTCGTAGAAGTCGGGTGCGGAAACGGACTTTTCCTAAACAAAGTGGTGAGCTTTCCAGACTCGGGCAATCGTGGTTTTGGCTTTGACCCAAGCTACACTGGCGCACAAAGCGCGCTGGACGGAAGGCTGACATTTTCGGCGCGTTACTACGATTCCGAATGTGCAGACGTCGACGCGGATGTCGTCATCTGCAGACATGTAATCGAGCACGTTCCCCTTCCCGTTCAGTTACTCGAAAACATTCGGAAAGCTCTGGCTCGAACATCCACAGCCCGCATTTTCTTCGAGACACCTTGCGTTGAATGGATTCTCCGCAATCAAGTGATCTGGGATTTCTTTTACGAGCACTGCTCATATTTTTCCGCCAGTTCACTTACGACTGCATTTGAAATGGCCGGCTTCGAAGTTGTGAATGTGCAGCGAGTTTTTGCAGAGCAGTACCTGTGGCTCGAAGCGACAGTTACAAACACGAAGCCCGAAGTCACGCGCGAACCGGGAACAATTCCCGCACAGGCCAACAAATTTGCACGAGCGGAAGCTGAGTTGCGGGACCAGTGGAACCTTGGTATTCGTGAACTCTCGTCGAAAGAAAAGTTGGCCATCTGGGGCGCCGGCGCAAAGGGTGTAACCTTTGCGAATCTGATTGATGGCCTGCGGAATTCATTAGACTGTGTCGTCGATCTGAATCCGCTGAAGCAGGGCCGCTATCTACCGGGAACGGGACATCCGATTGTCGGCTATGAGGAACTGGATCAACGCGGCGTCACCACGGCTGTTCTAATGAATCCAAACTACCGCGAAGAAAACCTGGCTTTACTGCGCGCCGCAAAAAGCAACGTTCGGCTGATCGAGACGTTATGAAACTTACTATTGATACGGCAGAAAAAACCGTTACGGTTGAAAATGAGACCGAGACGAGAGTGCTGGACCTCTACTCAAGGGAAGCCTTCGAACTGCTTTCAAAACAGTGGGTAAAAGTGGGTTGGAATCAGAGATATCCCTACACCTTCAGTTGGTTCGGCCGTCCAGTGATTCAGCTCCCTGAGGACATGATCCGGTTGCAGGAAGTGATCTACCGATTACGACCGGATGTGATCATTGAAACCGGTGTCGCTCATGGAGGCTCATTGATTTATTACGCCAGCCTCTGCAAGGCGATGGGACAAGGCCGGGTGATCGGAATCGATATTGAGATTCGTCCTCAAAACCGAGCGGCGATCGAGAATCATGAACTGGGTAATTTCATCACGCTGATTACCGGCAGTTCGACGGCGCCTGAGGTGGTCCAGCAGACGCACGCGCTCGTCAGTCCTGATGAAACCGTCCTGGTAATTCTCGACTCAAATCACACTAAAGCCCATGTCGCCGCTGAACTCGCGGCCTATTGTGATCTCGTCACCCGCGACTCTTATATCGTTGCGACCGACGGTCTAATGAAAGATCTGTACGACGTGCCACAAGGCAAGGAGGACTGGCGTTGGGACCATCCGACTGCGGCGGCCGCTGAGTTTGCTTCCAACCATCCGGAATTTACGCTCGAGCAACCTCCCTGGCCATTTAACGAAAGTGAATTGACCGAAAACATCACGCATTGGCCGGGCGCCTGGTTGCGTCGCAATTAGTGAATCGTGACGAGTCGTAACGCGAATAGGTACGATTGCATTATGACGGATGGGCCACTAGTAAGCATTGGACTACCGACCTTCAATCGAGTTGAGAGTCTCAAGCGCGCGATCGAGTCTGTACTGGCACAAGATTATTCAAATCTTGAACTGGTAGTTTCTGACAATGCTTCGACAGACGCGACGCAGAAACTTTGTCTTGCTATTTGCGAACGGGACCGCCGCTTAAAGTATGTTCGCCAGTCCGTCAATCTCGGCGGAGTGCCGAATTTCAACGAGGTGCTGCGGCACTCCAGCGGTGAGTTCTTCATGTGGCTCGGCGACGATGACTGGATCGATCCTACTTATGTTTCCAGTTGCCTGAAAGTCATGAGAGAACAACCGGAATACGCGCTCGTGTGCGGTGCGTCAAAATACTATCGCGACGACCGGTTGGAGTTCGAAGGCGAGCGAGCAACTCTCACCGACGCTTCGGGTGAGGATCGGATGCTCGCTTTTTTTAGACTGGTAGTTCATAACGCAACTTTCTACGGACTGATGCGCCGTGAACAAGCGAGCATACCGCGCTTGCAGAATGTGCTCGGAGGAGATTGGCTTTTCGTGGGCGCGATGGCCTTTCAGGGCAAGGTTGCGACAGTAACCGAGACGATGGTCGGGAGATCTTTGGGCGGCGCTTCACGAAGCATGGAAAACATAACGGAGACGCTTGGCATCTCTGAACTTCACGCGCGAGCGCCGATTCTGAGTATCTTTCTCGCCACAATGAAAGATGTCGTTTGGAAATCGCGGGCGTATGGCTCGTTGGGTTTCGCGGGAAGGTTAAAGTTAGCCCACAAAATCTTCATCGTGTTTTCCGAGCGCTGGTTCAAGCCACACTGGAAAGACATCCTTTATCCATATTGGACTCGCCCGGTATTTTTCGCGATGTCGGTAAAGAAGAAGCTTCAGAAGAAAACGTAAACTAATTTCTGAGATCGGTTCTTGCGGGAATTCATGTCGTCGCCGCCAATTGGACCGGGCATTTTTCAGTGCGCGCAGCATTCCAATGATAGTTGCTTTTAGAAGTTTGTTCAGCAGCCAGTACGAAGGCGGCGCCAACTGGCTCGAGGTGACGCTGCGCTGTCTTGGTACTTTGCCGCAGCCACCGGAGTGTCTGGTTGTCGACGCAACTAGCGAATCGTTGCCGGAGAGTTTGCGCACTGCGGCGCACGTCCAGGCGGTTCCGCTCGAGCACGTAGCTGAATCCCGAAGTACACGGTTAGTGAAGAAAGTAGCGCGGCGCGTTCAGAATAGATCGTGGGAAAACCCTGGGATCACGAAGCTTGCCGAAGAGAAGAAAGTCGATCTATGGGTCGCATTCGCATGGTTCGCCGAACTCGGCACGCAACGCCCGTTGCTTATTTGCTATCCCGATTTTCAGTACCGCTATTTCCCGCAACTGTTCGACGCAGCAGCGATTCGCAGTCGCGAAGAGCAATGGGATTTTGTCGCTGAGAACGCAAAAGGGATCTTCACGATCAGTGAGACAACCGGAAACGACGCGCTCAAACTGCATCCGCAGATCGAGAACAAACTTTACGTGTGCGGGTTTCCACCGATGTTCGAGATGTCTGATCTCGAACTGGAGCCCGAAGCCATCCGCCGCAAGTATTCGCTGCCGGAACGTTTCTTTGTAGTCAGCAATCAATTTTGGGAACATAAGAATCATCTGCTGGTACTGCGCGCGCTCGACCGGCTTAAGCGTGAAGGAAATGAGCCGCCGGTCATCGCATTCACCGGACGGCCTTATGATCAACGCCGGCCTGAAGCGTTCAGCGAGTTGCTGAGGTTTATTCACGAACACGATCTGCACGACGCCTGTCGTTTTTTTGGCGTGCTGCCGCGCAGCGAACAGCTGGCGCTAATTCGTGCAGCAGAGGCCGTTATTCAACCTTCACGGTTTGAAGGCCGCGGCGCGATTACTGAAGAAGCATGTCTGCTGGGGACACAGTTGTTGTGTTCTGATCTGCCGACACACAGGGAATTGGATCTTCCGAATACAATCTTTTTCGACCCGGATGATGAGGAGTTTCTCGCGGAATTACTGCGACGCAGCTATCCCCACTCGATGAGAGATGCGGAAGGCATTGCTGCCGACAGCGCTCGACTCGCGAAGGCATACGGAGAAAATCTCATCAAGATTTTCGAGCGCGTAATCGCTCGATAAGATTGTAGGGGCGTCCCTCCGTGGGCGCCCCTGATTTG